>PMNO01000367.1 GCA_003161835.1 Myxococcales bacterium
TCGCAGTCCTACACCGTCGACCGGCAGATGCGCCGCTACAATGTTCCGCGCATCGCCTTCATCAACAAGTTGGATCGAGCCGGCGCCGACCCGGCGCGGGTGACGAATCAGCTGCGCGAGAAGCTGCGTCACAACACCATCACGCTGCAGTTGCCGATCGGGGCCGAGGCGAATTTCGAGGGAATCATCGACCTCATTCGCATGAAGGCCATGTTCTTCGACGGCGACAACGGGGAGGACATCCGCGAGGAGGAGGTCCCCGCCGATCGCCTCGAAGAAGCGAAAACCGCGCGCCACGACATGATCGCCGCCGTCGCCGACCACGACGACGAGTTGGCCGAGCTGTTCTTGGCCGAGCAGGAGCCAACCATCGAGCAACTGCGGGCCGCCATTCGCCGGGCCACGATCTCGCTGAAGATGACACCTGTGTTCATCGGTTCGGCGTACAAGAACAAGGGTGTTCAGCTGCTGCTGGACGGGGTGACCCAGTACTTGCCCAATCCGGCCGAGGTGCAGAACATCGCGCTCGACCAGGACAACGCCGAAGCCAAGGTCATTCTGGCGTCGGAGAACAAGAAGCCCTTCGTGGGGCTGGCGTTCAAGCTCGAGGACGGCAAATACGGACAGCTCACGTACATGCGCGTCTATCAGGGCAGCTTGGCGAAGGGGGAGTTCATCGTCAACGACTCGATGGGCCGCAAGCGCGTGAAGGTGCCGCGCCTGGTGCGCATGCATTCGAGCGAGATGAACGACATCGATTCCGCGTCGGCCGGTGACATCGTGGCGCTCTTCGGGGTCGAGTGCAGCTCGGGCGACACCTTCACGTCCGAGGACATCAACTACACGATGACCTCCATGCACGTGCCGGACTCCGTCATCTCGCTGGCGGTGGCGCCGAAGGACAAGACCTCGACCTCCAATTTCTCGAAGGCCCTGAACCGCTTCACCAAGGAGGACCCCACCTTCCGGGTTCACCGCGACGAGGAATCGGCGCAGACCATCATCAGCGGCATGGGTGAATTGCACCTGGAGATCTACGTCGAGCGCATGAAGCGCGAATACGCCACGGAGGTGATCACGGGCAAGCCCCAGGTCGCGTACCGCGAAGCCATGAGCCTGAAATCCGAGTTCAGCTACACGCACCGCAAGCAGACCGGTGGCTCCGGCCAATACGGCAAGGTGGCGGGCTACATCGAGCCGCTGCCGGCGGATCACCCGACCGGATACGAGTTCGTCGACGACATCGTCGGTGGTTCCATCCCGCGCGAATTCATTCCCGCCTGCGACAAGGGATTCCGCGAAGCGATCAAGAAGGGGCCTCTGATCGGCTTTCCGATCGTCGGCGTGCGTTGCTTGATCAACGACGGCCAGTCCCACCCGGTCGATTCGTCCGAAATCGCTTTCCGGACGGCCGCCCTGATGGGCTTCCGCGAGGCCTACGAAAAAGCGAAACCGACGATCCTGGAACCCATCATGCGGGTCGAGGTTCAATTCCCCGAGGAGTTCCAGGGAGCGGTGCTGGGCCAGATCAATCAGCGGCGAGGCACCATCATCTCGACCGAAAAACTGGAGGGCTTCGTCCAAGCGATGGCCGAGGTGCCTTTGAACGACATGTTCGGCTATTCCACCGATCTGCGTTCCGCGACCCAGGGCAAGGGCGAATTTTCGATGGAGTTCGCCAAGTATGCCGAGGTGCCGAAGCAGCAGCGCGAGGCGATGATCGCCGAGTACCGCACGAAGAAGGATAAAGAGAACAAGTAGCGCCGGAGCCCGCCCTTAGCCTCCGGCGGAGGTACCCCCTGTACCCCCCGCCGGAAGCCCCCCCGTGTCAGGGACCACCCAATCTGCACGCGGTAGTTGGCGCCCCCGCGCCCGCCACCCTGCCCTCTGATTGAGAGACTCCCTTGCACACCCTCTCCCCCAAAACCGTTCTGTGCCCGGTTAGCAAACCAAAATCTTCGAACTGATATTCCTGAGTACCCCCTATCTGACAGGCATGTCCCATCGGCAGGACATTCCGAACATCCGCTTGTCAGTGGCAGCTGGGCTTCGGAGCGGGTCAAGAATTCGCTTTTCTCGAAAGGGTCTTTGACGCAATCACGGTCAGGATCTTCTTCAGGCCGAAACATCCGCCGCCGGACACCGCGTGATCGGGTCACCGATTCCAAGAATCATGGTGACCGTCTCGCGTCGCCACGCCGCACCTTGATGGCGATGGGTCATCCCCACCAATACGTCGCCTTCAGCATGAAGACATCGGTCGACCCGCGATTGCCACCGAGCGTGGTGGGGTCGAGCCGCGGTGCGCCTGCCGGGGTCAAGGTCGGGCTCTGAACGCGCGTGTAGATCAGATATATCGTGGATCCGAGGCGGTATTCCCAGCGCAAGATGGCGTTGACGTTCAGGTTCGCCTGCTGCGCGTCGGGGAGGGCCCAGGGCGCCATCGGGATCAGGTCCGCGATTCGGATCTCACTGCGAAATGCTCCGCCCGGCACCCGAAATTGGCTCGGCTCGGAATAGTGTTTCGCGACCAAGAAGAGCTGCCCGTAGAACTGCAGGGTCAAGCGCGGCGATAGCCCGACATTGGCTCGCGCCGTCACACCGAGGTTGGCGGCCCGAAGCCGGCCGAAGTAGTAGAGGGGTTGGTTCGCGTCCTTCTCGACGAAACGCGGCTCTCCGCTCGCGTACAGCGCCTGAGGCGCCANNGTGAATAGCCGCCGGGAATCGGTTCCGATCCACAGCTCGGCGCCAACCAGGCCGGCCCGCTCCAGTGCCGTCCCGTCTTTTGTCTCGCGATCGTCGAAGTGGGGCGCGTACGCATACGCGGCGATGCTCGCTCCCCAAAAATTCGTGAAGGTCGCGTAGGTGGACAGGCGCAGGTTGTCTTCGAGTCGGATTCCGTCGAGCGCCTGTCGGTGGGACACCGCGAATGTGGTGGCTGTGTCGGTGGTCACCCACCACGGCGACAACGTGCGATACGTGAGATCCGCGTACGAAAGACTATCGTTCTTGCGATCCAGGTATCCCAGATCGTTGTAGTCGAGCTGACCGCCCGACACGGACTGCGCCAGCGAGGCCAACCAATGCGCCCCACCTTGCTTCGCTCCCGTCAACGTCCAGCCGAAATTTGGATGTCCAGGCACCACGGCGATTCCGTCGGGCTGCGCGCGCGGTGGCCCGGCGACCAACAGGGAGGTGACGAGCTGACCGCCGACGACATAGTTGGTCGATGGCGAGCGCCACCGCCCATCCACCGCCACGACATACGCGTCGCTCGTGGTCCGTGGCACTCCGGCATTTGCTTTTTCGAGGCGGTTCGTCGATGTCGCCAGGACCCCCAGGTCTCCGCCCAACCCAGGCGTGTATCGAGCGCGTGCGACGTTGTACAGGGACAGCGGATCCGCGGGCCGCGCCGATGTCGCGCCGTCCGGGGTGCGAATCAGCGCGTCGTTTTCGCCGGTCACCGCGGACAAGAGCCCGACGCTGGCCTGGGGCGTGGCCACCCCAACCCATTTCGCCGCCGCCCAGATCGGTGACGGCCCCAGACGATCGACCAGGGTCTCGCCCGCATTGAGGCCGGGCTCGCCGGGTTGCGCGCCGATGCGTCGGGTGTACAGGACCGAGCGCGGGGTCACCCAGGTATCCTGTCCTTCCAGGAACAGCGGCCGCTTTTCGGGATAGAAGATCTCGTAGTTCGACAGATTCAGCACCACCTGATCGGCCTCGACCAGCCCGAAGTCGGGATTGAGCGCGACGTCGAGGGTCGTGCCCTGGGTCGGATGCGCTCGACCGGACAGTTCGAACGCAAAATGCCAATCATGCGGCTTGGCATATTCACCGCGCGCCTCGGAGTCGCGGAATTGCAGCCGCACAATCTCGGAGAATCGCGCCTCGACGGGACGGGCGGGCTGAATGCCGGCCAGGCCCTCGAGGGTCCCGAAGGTCGACACGTATCCGCTCGCGCTGCGCGGTCTCCACGCCCACAGGTCGGTCTCGTTGCGCTCGGCGGTGTAGCGGGTGATCTGCAATCCCCAGCGCTGGGCAGGAGCGGCATCGAACCGCAGGATCCGAAACGGGATCTTGATTTCGGCGGACCAGCCGTCGGTCCGGATGGCGGTCTCGGCCTCCCAATTTTCGTCCCAGTCGGCGGAGTATTGGGTGTCGTTGAAATAGATGCCGTCGTCCAGGATCCCGGCGGCGCTGACCCCGAAATGAAAAGCCGTGACACGATCGAAGCGACTGCTGATGTCGACCATCACGCGATCGGCGGTGACGACCCGGTCGCGGCGGGTCATACGGGCCACGATCGGCGCCGACTTCTGCGTGCAGTCGATTCCGATGTACAAGGCTCTATCGTCGTAGATCACGCGCACGCTCGTGCCCTCGGCGGGTGGCGCGGCTTCGAAGGGGTAATGCTGGGTGAATGCGGAGCTGCCGGTCGCGCTTGCCCAGGCCGGATCATCGAGTTTGCCATCCAGATCCACGGCACCGACGGCGCGGGTGGCGGTGAGCGCCGGCGCGGGACTGGGCGGATGCGCCACCGATGCGGAGAGCGCCGTCCCGGCGGCGGGCGCCGCCACCTGGGCCAGCCACAGGGCGGGCAAAAGAAACGCAATCATGAGAGCGGCCCTGCACTCTATGCTAAGAGGTCGAAATCCCTATGTCTGTCACCGCGCGTTTGGCTGACCTGGTCGCGTTTGACACCCAAAATCCGTCGGGCGACGAGCGCCCGATGGTTGCCCTGCTGGGCCGTCAACTGGCTGACCTCGGCGCCGCGACGGTTGATGTCCGGGAGGTGGATGGCCACGCGTTCGTGTACGCGCGNNGGCGCCATCGCCGCCATCGTGCAGGCGATCGCCGACGTCAACGCGGCCGGCAAGCCTCCACAAGGGTTCGGCGTTCTGTTCTCGGGCGACGAGGAGCGCCGGAACACCTGCATCCGCCGTTTCCTGGCCGACCGCACTTTGACGTCGGGATTGGAGCGCGCGATTGTCTGCGAGCCAACGGGGTGCGCCGTCGGCTCGCGCCACCGGGGAATTGCCGCCGCTGAGGCGGTCGCGACCTCGCCCGGAGGACATTCCTCGCGTGCCGATGAGCTGCCGAGCCCGATCGCCCTGCTGGCCCGCGCGGCGGTAGCCCTCGATGACATGGGCCGCCGCCATCGGCACCTCGGCCCCCCTGGATTCGAGGGGCTGTGCCTGAACGTCGCGTCGCTGGACGGCGGCGTCGCATTCAATGTGATTCCCACGCGCGCGATGCTGCGGATGTCCCTGCGGCCCGCGCCGGGGTCGGATTTGCAAGCGCTCGTCGCCGAAGCAGAGGAGGTCTCTCGGGCAGCGGTGGCGCCGGCCGACATCGAATGGACGGTCATCAACGCGAACCCGCCCTTCGCCACCCGCGATCCGGC
>PMNO01000505.1 GCA_003161835.1 Myxococcales bacterium
CAAGGCCGCAGCCGCGTTTCATTTAGCGCCATGATATTCCTCATTTCGTGAACGGAGGCGGTTCGTCCGTGGGTGGGAAGAGGGGAGCGCCCGGTCGGGCACGTCGCGGCACGAACGCGTTCCTGGTCCCTATCTGGGTGTCCGCTGGCTCGTCTCAAGGGTCACGGGGAACCCGGGAGCTGCCGCCCATCCCTCTAGAACGACAAGGCGAGACGGATCCGCAGGAAGGCGCCGCGGAAGGCCAGCTGCCCCAGCCGCAAGGGCTCGTCGGTGCGGCCGGGTTGGGTCTCGACGTGGGGGCTCAGGACCAGATCGTGCGTGGCGGCGTACCCGTAGCCCCCTTCCGCGGTCAGCCAAAAGCCAAACACGGGCGCGCCTTGCGCACCGCCGTGGAATTCGGTGAACCGATAGGCGAGGCCACCGCTGATGTCCCCGGCCGCCACCCACGTCGTTTGCTGTAGATTGCCCGAGGCGGCTCCGCCGTACGCCCCCCCGGGCGCGGACGCATCCAGGATGCTGGCATGATCGCGCAACAACCCGGGCGCCACCCGGCCGAACGCGACGAGCCGGGTGACGAGCGGCAACCGGCCTTCGAGCCCCAGGGACAATCGATCGATTGTCAGCGTGGTCTCGGCGCCCCGCGCGGTCCCGGTCAAGGCTCCGTGGTCCCATTCGAAGCCGACGGCCATGCTCGGCGATGCGGTGTCCCCGAATCGATACGAGATCGACAGGGCGCTTTGCGGCACGCCATCCCTCGCCGAAAACGGATCCAATCCACCGCTGTGCACGAGATCAGATCGGATTCCCAGCCCCGCGGTCAGGCCGATCCCGTGCGCCGCCGAGCGCGCCGGATCGCCGCCGCCGGTGGCGGTGGGCGTGGGCNNACGCTGGAATAGTCGCGGCGATCATCGAGCGAGGCATCGGTGGTCGCGCCCTGGCCGTCGTACACGGTCACGCCCCGGTTTCCGAGCTCATGCCAGACCACCAGAGAGCGCGCGCCCGACTTTGGGTCGGCGTCCGCGGCGGCAATCTCGAACACCTTCGCGATCGCACGGTCGATGTGCATGTCCTCGGGGTGCAGGGTTTCAAGATCGATCGCGGCGAGCTCGGTGGTGTTCGGCAAAAAGGCCCAGGCGCGATCGCCCGCCAGGGAGGGCGCTATCGTGACCCCGGCCATCGACGTCAGGAACGGCGCCGACGTGCGGCTCTTGAGATCCAGCAAGAAGAACGTGGCGGCATTGGTGCCCAGAATCTTCAGCTCCGGGTGTTTTCCCCCCACGTTCAACACCGATGTGACTCCGGTGGTGACACCCACCGTCTCGACGCTGCGATAAGGCTGCCCAGCGGTCTTGCCCAGCTCCCAAAACGAGACGCCACCGCTGTTGCCCGCGCCAGCGTTCCAGAGCAGCGCGACATCGACTCCGGTCGCGCCCGCGGCCGCGGCCGTCGGCGCCGCTTGATCGGTCACCAGGGATAGCCGCCCGTACGGCGCGGGCAGGGCCACGTCGACGGTCACGCTGGTGGACGGATCGATGAGCACCGCCTTCGATCGACTGGGCACCAGCACCGCCAGCGCCAACACGCCACCGTCGGTGCGAACGAATGCCGCGTCGCTCGCGAGCCCGCCGACATCGGTCAGATTCAGATCGGGCCGAAAATCGCGGCCGGTTCCCGGAACGAGTTGCGCCATGATGATGGTCGGGTCATTCGCCAGGCGGATGGCGATGCGCGCGTCGTCGGTGGCGGCGGGCGCTCCGTCGGTGACCGCAATCCCCGCCGGATGCAACTGGCGCGTGTCCTGACCCGACGTGAGCTGAATCGTGATCTCGGTGTCTTTTGGATGAAGAAGGTCGAGTACCGCGACGTCTTGTTCGGTCTCGACGACCAACAATCGGCGCGCGCCCCCCGGAAGGTTCAGCTCGCCGGTGAAGGTGAATCGCTGCGGCTGGCCCCCGAAGCTACGAAGCGTGTGCGGATAGAGGCTATCGGGGCCCGCGGCGGGCCTCAGATCGACGAGCAACAGCTCGTTCGGATTGCGCACCAGGGCCCCCGAGGTCTGGTCGGCGTAAACCACCGCCCATTCGCCGCGCGGATCGAGCGCCAGGCCGGCCAGCGGCTGGCTCAGCGGATACAGCTTGGTGTGCGGATCGTCGCGGGTCACGATCTCCAGGGCCGCTGCTTGCGCCTCCTGGCCCGCCGGCGGTCGCCCATCGCCGTCACCCGCGGACACCAGAAAGAGCTTCGATCGATCCGGCGCGACCATCACCGTGCTCACACCCCGCTGCGTCGCCACGATCGTGCGGCGGAGGTGTCGATCGGCATCGGTGGTCAGCAAGACGACCCGGTCGGCCTGGGGATCGGCCACCGCGATGGCATCCGTGAGCGCGAACGGTTGCGCCGCCCCAATCGGACGATCCCACAGGGGATTGCGCTGACCACAGCCGGCGCACATACCGAGCGCGGCCCCCAGGATGACCAGTGATTTCACGGCGTGACTCCTTCCACCACCCGGGAGCCCAGATCGAACCCGGTCAAGGTTTGGGGCAGACCCGTGGCAAAAGAAATGAAGGTGATGCGCCCCTCCGGGTGGCTTTGGGCCACGTAGCCGCGATTCGCCGCCGCCACCACGCCAGTCGCGATGGGCGGACTGGCGAGGTCGAGGCGCGCCACCTGCAGTGTCGGCAAGCCGATCACGTACGCGGCGAAGGTCTTCGTGCCATCGTTCCGCACCGTGACGATCGCCTGAGACGAATCCGGAGCGATCGCGACCGATTGGGGGAGCGCCACCGTTTCCTGAATGCGGCCGCTGCGGCTGCCGTCGAGCGGTACCACGCTGAACGCGAGGGCGATGGGCGGCGGCACGGGGGTGACCGGCGGTCGCGCCGCGCCGCCGTCGGCGGAACCACCGTCGGCGCCAAGACCGCCGTCAGGGTTGCCGCTCGGGACGCCGCCGTCAGCCGCCGGCGCGATCGGTTGGTGATGCAGGACGACCGCGTACTGCCCGTCCGGTGTCGGGAAGATCGAGAGGACCGGGGCGTGCACACGGACCACCCGATACGCCGCCGTGGTCAGATCCAGGACGACCACATGCTCCGCGTCGGAGGCGTTCGAATACAAGACGGCCTGTTTGCTGTCCGCGGTCAGCACCACGGAGCCCACCAACTCGCCGGCGATGACGGTCTGGAGCACGGTGGCCGCATCCTGCCCGGCGGTGGCGAGCGGGAGCACCGCCACCTGGGAGGTCTGGCGAACCACCGCGATGGCCCGCGCCCCGTCGGAGGTCACGTCGAGATCCGTGACCGGACCCGAGAGGGTGACGATCCCGGTCGTTCCCGTCGCCAGGTCGACGATCCGGATGTCCGGACTGCCCTCGCGGCGCACCACGGCCCGACCGTCGGCGGTGACGGACACATCGCGCGTATCCGCGTTCTCGTTGGGGTCGGCGGTCAAAGGCACGTCACGAATCACCTCCACGCCGCCGGTCGGTCCCGGCAGAGCGATCACGGAAACCCCGTCCTGGGTGACCGCGAACGCCCGCCGGCCATCCGAGGAAAACGTCATCGACACCGGGCGATAGCCGACGGCCACGGTCTTCGTCGCGGGCGGTTTGGCCGACAGATCGATCGCGGTGACGTCCTGAAAACCCTCGAGAGTCCCGGTGCGCGGCGCCGCGGCCAGGGCCTTCCGCGCGTCCGTCCAGGCCAGGGCAAATCGCCCATCGGGCGCGATCGCCCACGCGTTGGCGCGGGGCGCGACGCCGGGAACCATCGTGCTCTGGAGCTGCCCGGCGGCCCCCACCGCCCGCAGAACGGTCGCATCGTGGGACGCCACGTTCATGACCACCACGGCGTCGGCGCTGCCCGGAATCGGAGCCAGGAACGTCGGTGCGTTTCCGGCCTCGACGGTCTGGACCTTCAGCGTGGAAGCATCCACGTAGGCCACGCGGCCGCTGAGCGGATTCGCGATCCAGACATAGCGCCCGGTGGCCACGGGCACCTCGAACGATGAATCGACCTCCTGCTCGGGCGGCAAGGGATCAGCGCCGGCGCCGCCCGTGCCGACCACTCCCGTGCCGGGGGTGAATCCGCCGGCCACGCTGCCCCCGGACCCAGAGGCGGTCGACCCGGCTCCGGGGCCGAAGTTCGAGCCGGGGGCCGATGAGCTGGCCGCGGACCCGGTACAGGCGAGCGCCACGTGCGCGACTGTCAGCAAGGGGGCCCATCGAACACCGGCGGCGAATCGCACCATGGCGCCAGGTTACAGCAACTTCGATGCCGTGCGCGGATGCCGCACAATCGCGGCACCCCGGAGGAACTCACCCCACTTTCCTGGCAGC
>PMNO01000663.1 GCA_003161835.1 Myxococcales bacterium
GCGCACGATTGACAGGCGTCCCCAGCTGTATCGCCAGTTTGAGCGCTTCCACTCCCCGCGCCTCAGAAAGAAGCGGCCCCCACTGCGTCGCGTACCCAGCCAGCAACACGAGCGCGGTTCGGCCATCCGCTAGCGTGAGCGATGGATCGGCCCCGCCGGCCACCAGCGTGCGCATCACCTCGAGCCGACCAGCAACCGCGGCAAGGGCGAACGGCGTGGCGCCGACCAGCAAGTGGTCGAGCGCATGCCCGCTCCGCAATCGTTTAGAGGGACTGCCTTTCAACTGACGCGCATTGGGATCGGCCCGGTGGGCGAGCAGCGCCTTCACAAGCGCGAGATCGCCCCGCGTGGCGGCAACGTGCAGCGNNAGTCCGTCTGCCCGACATGCGCAGCCACGACCAGAGCGCTCAGTCCCTCCGGCGCGGTCTCATTGACGTCCGCGCCAGCGGCGAGGATCAATCGCGCGGACTCGACATCGCCATCTTGAGCGGCAAACAGCAGCGGAGTAAATCCACCCCGTTCGATCATCGTGACTCCGGTTTCGTCCCCTTGATAGAGCTGGCAGCACAGGGTCACCCGCTGCATCCATGATTTCGATCGCGCCCGCACATCCGCGCCGGCCGCGATCAGCAGCCGCACGACATCGGGGTGCCCTTCCGCCGCCGCCCACATCAACGCGGTCTGCCCGTGGCGGGCCTCGCGTGCATTCGGGTCCGCGCCGGCCGCCAGCAGCGCCTTCACCGCCGCGGCATTGCCCCGCTGCGCCGCGATCATCAGCGGCGCGCCATCCGTCGGCGGGGCGATGTTCGGGTCAGCGTGGGCTTGCAGCAGGCGCGTAATCATCGCCGTGTTGGAATTGCGCGCGGCGATCCACAGCGGCGTGACGCCAAGGCGGGTTTTCGCATCCACCGCCGCGCCTTTGCGGATCAGCAGATCGGCGACCTCCAGGGCGTCCTGGTCGGCGGCCCAATGCAATGCCGTCGTGTCGTCGGCGGCGCGCGCATTTACATCGACGTCAGCGGCGAGCAGGGCGCGCACCATTGGCGCGTCAGCGCGCTTGCTTGCTTCAATCAGCCGGGAATCACGATCCGCCGCGGTCGCGTGGGGCGCCAGCAACAGGCACATGGCGAAACACACAACACCCACTCTTTTGGTGTGCACGCAGAAGCCTCCCAGCCCGTCATTATAACGACCGTGGAAGCCTACCCAGCCCCGGTGACGTCGTCTAGAGATTAGCGGGTTCCTCTAATTTTAAAACCCGACTACAATTTGACTAAGGTCCAGCCCTTCAATAATTTGGACCGGAGGAGACGGAGCCTTGGGACGCAGTTTCGTCCGGACACTGGTCGTCGTGGTCGCGGCCTGCGCACTCGCCGCCTGCGGGACGATTTTTGCCGAACAAACCGGTGCGAAGGTAACGGCTGCTGCCCCTGCGCCATCGTCGGCGCACCCCCTCGACGCAGCGATGCTCGGCAAATATTGCTTCACCTGTCATAACAGCAAAAAGCGCGCCGGCGGCCTCGCGCTCGACACCAAGGATCTTTCCCATGTCAGCGGCGACGCTGAGGTTTGGGAGAAAGTGCTGCGCAAGCTGCGGATGGGCGCGATGCCGCCCTTGGGCATGCCGCGGCCCGACAGCCAAACCACTGTCGCCTTCGTCCAGGCGCTTGAAGCCCAACTCNNCTCGATCGCGAGGCCGCGTTGCGGCCCCGTCCCGGCCGCACCCGGGCGCTGCACCGTCTGAACCGCGCCGAATACAAGAACGCGATCCGCGATCTGCTCGCGCTCGACATCGATCCGACCACCTTGCTGCCGCCCGACGCTGCCGACGCGCAAGGGCTCGATAACAACGCCAGCCTGTTGACAGTGTCGCCGGCGCTGCTTGAGCGCTATCAGATCTTGGGGCAGCGGGTCAGTCGTCTGGCCCTGGCGATGCCGCCGTCTGGCCCGGACATTGAAACGTTCAAAATGTCGAAACTCTCGGTTCAGGATGGGCAAGGCGAAGGCCTGCCATTCGGCTCGCGCGGTGGCGGCGCGATCCGCTACAACTTTCCCGCCGACGGCAAATACGTCGTCAAGCTCCTGCTGAAGCGGCAATTGTACGACTACATAATCGGCCTTAACGAGCCCGAGCAGATCGACCTCCGCATCGACGGCGAAAGTGTGAAGACGTTCAAGGTCGGCGGCGAGGACCACGGCCTTACGGCGCCGGATAGTTACGGCGGAGAAATCTTCGGCGATCCCGATTGGGAACACTGGGTGATCCACGCCGACGATAACTTTGAAGTGCGCCTGGACGTAAAGGCCGGGCCGCATGTCGTTGACGTGTCGTTCGCCGGCCGACACGGTCTGGCCGAAGACCCAACACTTCGCGCCAAAAGAACAGGAGGCAACCTCGCTCGCGACGAAACCCTTCCCCAGGCGATCGACAGTGTAGTGATCAGCGGCCCGTATGGCGCGACCGCAGGCGGTGCGGACACGCCCAGCCTGCGCAAGATCATGCTCTGCCGGCCCGCAACCGGCGCCGACGAGACGCCGTGCGCAATGCTGATTATTTCCGCGCTGGCGCGGCAAGCCTATCGCCGGCCGGTCGCCGATAAAGAAGTCGAGGGGCTGATGGCGTTCTACCGGGAGGGCCGCCGCGACGGCGATTTCACTGCCGGGCTTCAGCTCGCGCTGGCGCGTATCCTCACCGCGCCCAGTTTCCTCTTCCGCGTCGAACCGGATCCGCCCAACCTCGCGCCGGGCGCGACGTATCGGATCAGTGATCTGGCGCTTGCCTCGCGCCTTTCTTTCTTCCTCTGGAGCAGCATTCCCGACGCCACNNAAGTCGAAGGCGCTGGTCGATAACTTCGTCGGGCAGTGGCTGCTGTTGCGCGATATCCGTGACGCGGCGCCCAGCCAGGAGATATTCCCAGACTTCGGTGAGGACCTGCCCTCATACTTCGAGCAGGAGACGCAGCTTTTCGTCTACGATCAGATCACGCGCAA
>PMNO01000661.1 GCA_003161835.1 Myxococcales bacterium
CCTCAGATCACCTGGAAGACGCGCATCGAGCGGTGGTTCCGTCGTGCACCGGTGCGCGACGCCAGCCAGCAGGCGGACGCTCTGAACGCCCTGGCGCCAGGCCACCGGTTGCCCGAGATCCGCAAGGTCGTGGCCGCGAACATCGCGGGCGCAATTTGCGACGAGGCGGGCACCCGCGGGGTGGACATCATCTTGCTGGGCGCCCTGCACGAAGCGACGATCGGAGGTGCTCTCATCGAGGAGATCGTCGGACGCGCCCCTTGTCACGTGGCCATCATGCGCGCCCGCGAGCCGGCGGCGTCTTACAAGCGCATCTTCGTTCCCGTCGACGGCAGCGTCGCGTCTCGATTGGCCGTCGAATTCGCGCATCGCTACGCCGAGAACGTGGGTGCGGAGCTGACCTTGGCCCTGCTCACCGAGCGGCGCCCCCAGGCCGCGGCCTACGTGGATGCCAGTGGCGTGCACGCCGAGCTCCGCCCGACCACCGACGCGGAGCTGGAACGCATCTCGGTCGTGTTTCGAGCGTCGTCGGTGCGGCCGACCATCCTTCCCCTGGCCTACGACCCGTTCTCGAGCGCGGTCACCAGCGAAGCGCGCACGGGGAAGTACGACCTGGTGATCCTCGGTGCCGAAAATCGAGCCATTCAGCATCGACTCTTTTTCGGCTACGACAACGAGCGCCTCATCCGCGCCACCCAGGTATCGGTGATCGTGGTCGTCCCCAACGTGGGACGCCTGGCCTAGGTACAGTTCGCGCTGTTGTAGATCCCAGGTGGGCGTCGTCGCCATTCGTGCTAGGGTCGGCCCCCTATGGTCGGCGAGATCGTTCACATTGAGCTTCCAAGCCGTGACTTTGCCCGCAGTGCAACTTTTTACGCCAAGCTGTTCGGCTGGAAGACCGACGGTATTCAGTCCGGCGGTCACTTGCCGTTGGAGCTACCGGGTGGCGTCCAAGGCTCCTTGATTCGCGACGCGTTGGCGCAGGCGCCGGGTCCGGTGCCGTTCGTCGCGGTGGCCGACGTTGACAAGGTGCTGGCGGAGGCCGAGAAGCAGGGGGGCAACATCCTGGTTCAGCGCATGACCTTGCCCGGGCGGGGGTCGATAGGATTGTTGGCCGACTGCGACGGCAACGTCGTGGGGGTCCTCGCCGCAAAAGGCCTCCTCGCGGGGCGGGCCGCCGAACCCGCCGAGCATCTCAAGGACGATGCGAGCAAGGAAGCGCCTGCGGTCGGTCTCGGGGGTAAGCCGTTCCGGGAACCCAAGCCGAAGGCCTCGGCCAAACCCGCAGCGAGCGCCGCCACCAACGCGGCAACGCGGACCCCACCCAAGAAGGCCCCGCTGCGCAAACGCTAGCGAGCAGTCGGCCAGACCGACGACCGACCTCAATCCACCCAAGTTCCCGAAGGTCGTTGACCGTTGCCGATCGAGCGGCTAGGTTCTCGGCGCCCATGGGTCGTGAAGAGCATATCGAGTTTCAAGGTCGCGTGATCGAAGTGCTCCCTGCGGGAAATTTCCGCATCGAGATCGAAAACGGTCACAAAATCTTGGCTCACCTGGGCGGCAAGCTGCGCAAGCACCGCATCCGCGTGGTCCTGGGCGACAAGGTGACCGTCGCGCTGACACCTTACGATCCCACCCGGGGCATTGTCGTCTACCGGGGCTGATCCGTGATGGGCGGAGCTCGGGCTCTCTTGCTTGCGCAGTCGGGACAGTGCACNNCGGAGCCATCACCCGCCGGGGCGCCCGCCACCCTTGCACCGCCGTCGCCCGCGGCGCCGATTCTGGCCGCCGCCGCGCCCTCTGCCGCGGCGGAGCCGGCGTCCCCTGGCGAGATGCGGGGTTCGGTCGCGCCCCTGGTGGACCGGGTCAAGGCGTCGGTCGTCACGATTCTGAGCACGAAATTCATTCGTCAGATCGCCCGCGAGGATCCCTGGAGCCAGATGCTGCGTGAGCAGTTCGGCGTCGGGCGCGGGGCGCCGCGGGTCACCCAGCAAAGGGCTGAAAGCTTGGGCTCGGGATTTCTGCTGGACGCGTCCGGCGTGGTGTTGACGAACAACCATGTCGTCGCCGGAGCCGACGAGGTGATGGTCCGCCTGTCGGATGATCGCCAGCTCGCCGCCCGCGTGATCGGCAGCGATCCCGCCACCGATGTCGCGGTCGTGAAGATCGACCAGCCGCCCCCCAATCTGCCTCCGGTCACGCTCGGCGATTCCGATCGCGTGCGCGTGGGCGATTATGTGTTGGCCATCGGTAACCCGTTGGGGTTGGGCCAGACCGTCACCATGGGCATCGTGAGCGCGAAGAACCGCGCCGTAGGAGAAAAGCTGGGCGAGCTCGACCCCCGCTATCAGGATTTCATTCAGACCGACGCCGCCATCAACCAGGGAAATTCGGGCGGCCCCCTGTTCAATTTCGCGGGCCAGGTCATCGGGATCAACTCGGCGATCATCAATCCGGGCGTGGCCATGAATGTCGGATTTGCGATTCCCATCAATCTGGCGCGCCAGATTGCCGATCAGATACGACGCTCGGGACATGTGGCGCGGGGCTATCTGGGCGTTGGCGGCGAGGACTTCACCGCGGCCCGGGCCGCCGAGCTGCGCGTTCCTTTCACCCCGGGCGCTCTGGTCAACGTGGTCGGACGTGGCACGCCGGCCGAGGCGGCTGGCCTGCGGCCGAACGACGTGATCGTGGAGATTTCCGGCCGACCTATCGAAGGGTACCGCCGGTTGCCGATGGCGGTGGCCGCGTTGGCGCCAGGCGACAAGGCGAAGATCGTCTTCCTGCGTGGGGGCCAGCGCATGGAGACCGTGGTGACGTTGGGCGGGCAGGGCGCCGGCACGGGGGGCGCGCATCTCTTTTTGGGCGTGGATGTCCGCCCGCTCGACGCGCGCGAGGCCCGCGCGATCGGGATCGGCCTCGGCCAGGGACTGGCGATCACGGGCGTCGACCCGCGTGGTCCCGCCAGCGGCGTGATCGAGGAAGGCGACATCCTGCTGCAACTGGACGGTCAGCCGGTGACACTCGACAACCTGCGCGCGGTCGAGCCGCGCCTGGCGCAAGGGATCCGGTCGATCCTCGTGATCCAGCGGGGGAGTGCCCGTTTCGCGATCAGGCTTTGACGTCGCGGTCCCCGCTGGCAACCCACCACCGCGCACGTTACGCTTAGGTATGGCGACGGAAGGCAAGCTGACTGTCGCACCTGCCGCTCCCGCGGCTCACCCCGTTTCTAGGATCTTGCCGCAGGTGCAAGCGGAGGTGCCTTCGGTGCAGCATCCCCCGGCCCTGAAGCCTCCCGTGGCGCCCGAGCGCCTCGCCCACACCCAGATTTTGCAAGGGCCGTTTTGGCGGCACATTCCCGCCTACGCGGCCATCGACGAGGCCGAGTTCCTGGACCACCGGTGGCAGGCCAAGCATTCCATCACGAAGATCCCCAAGCTCCTGGAGGCGCTGCACGGATTGGTATCGGAGGAGTTCATGCGGGACGCCGCCGATGGATTTCGGCTGGCCCCAATGTCGGTGCGGGTGTCGCCGTACCTGCTGTCGCTCATCGACTGGACGCGGCCCTACGAGGATCCGTTGCGGTTACAGTTCATCCCTGTCGCGTCACGGCATCTGCCGGATCATCCCAAGCTCGATCTCGATTCGCTGCACGAACGTGCCGACATGCCGGTGCCGGGGTTGACGCATCGCTATTTTGATCGCGCGCTCTTCCTGCCGCTCGACACCTGCCCGGTGTACTGCCGCTTCTGCACGCGCAGCTACGCGGTCGGCGTCGACACGGAGGAGGTCTCGAAATTTCAACTGAAGGTAAGCGCCGAGCGTTGGCAGCAGGCGTTCGCGTACATCCGCTCCCGCCCCGAACTGGAAGACATCGTGATTTCGGGCGGCGACGTGTACCAATTGCGTCCCGAACAGATCACCGAGATCGGCGAGACTCTGCTGGCGATGCCCAATATTCGCCGCATGCGGTACGCGACCAAGGGCCCGGCGGTGATGCCGCAGAAGATTCTCACCGACGATGCCTGGACCGACGCGCTGACCCGGGTGGTCGAGCACGGGCGCAAGCTGCACAAGGAAGTTGTGGTGCACACGCATTTCAACCACCCGCGCGAGATCACGTGGATCACGCAGGCGGCGATGAACAAGCTGTTCGAGCGCGGCATCACCGTGCGCAATCAGACCGTCTTGCAGCGGGGCGTGAACGACGATGTCGAAACCATGCGCCTGCTGGTCAAACGGTTGGGCCACCTGAATGTCCGGCCCTACTACGTCTACATGCACGATCTTGTGAGGGGCGTCGAGGATCTGCGGACGACTCTNNCACTACGACCGGACGACGGGGATATCGGTGTTCGTGAGCCCCAACGTTCACCCCGGCGCGCTCTACTACTATTTCGACCCGATTGATCTGCTGCCGCCCGAGGGCCGCGCCCGCTGGGCGGATCCCACGCAACGGCTGGCCATGATAGAAGAAGCCCGCGCGCGGGCACTGGCGCATCCCCACTGAATCTGAACCAGGAACACGGCGATACACTCATGGGCGGCTGCACGGACTGCGGAAAGAAGGGCGGTTGCGACACCCGCAAGCATGGGATGTTCGCCGCCGTCGACGAAGCGTTGGCGCGCCTTTACCCCACCCGCCGCTGGGGTGAACGCGATGAGGCCACCGCGTTCGGCGCCGGGGTTTCGCGTGAAGAAGGGGAGCAGCTCGCGGACGAGATCGCCAGGCGCATGGGCACTCTGGCTCTGTTTCGACCCGGCGACGCGGACGAGTGGTGCGATTACATCTACGTGCTGTGCCTCGGGCGCACCCCCGCTATCGTCGAGATGCGGGAAGGGCAACACCAGGATCTTTCAGATTCGAGCCTTGCTCTCGATGCTGCCCGTGGGCCAGTCGCGCACCGCGACGATCAAGCTGGAGACGCCATCGTCGAGGACGGCGGNNGACACCGGCGACACCGGATTGGATGAACGCTACCTGCGGGTCGTCTTGTCGGGTGTGGCCCGGTTTGCTGGCGTCCAGGAGGTCGCCATGACCTTGCAGCGGCGGGGCAGCGACGTCGTCATCACCGAGCGCGCGCGCAGCGGGGTGTTCGATCCCGTCTTGTTGCCGCGATTTCAAACCCTGGTCGCGGTGTTGGCGCAGTCCGATCTCCGACACATCGACTTTGGCGAAATCGTCGAGGCGCCCCCCGGTTTCGAGGGCGCCGACTACGCGGAGCGCTTCGGAGCTGAGCCGGTGATCGCGAACTATCTGTTCTATCCTCAGCCGCCGACGACGGTCAGCACCGTCGTTCTCGCCGGCCGGGACGTCCCGCTCAGTTCATGAGCTTGACGACGGTCGCCATCAGTCCCACGGCCAGCGCCTTGGCCCGCCGCTCCTCGGGAGCGTCGTAGCGACCCACCGGGGCCGCCGCGACCTCATCCAGCAGTTTCTTCGCCTCCGCCGCGCGTCCGTCGTGGGCCAGGGTATCGGCCAGGTAAACGCGGGCTCTCAGGTTGTTCCCGTTGAGCGCGGCCAGCACCCGTCGCAGATGGGTCTCAGCCTTCTTTTGGTCGCGCTTGGGCCACGGCAACTTTTCGTAAAATCGCCCCCAGGCCACGTCGATGCCGCCAAACTCGTAGGCAGGCGCCAGCTCGCCCGCGCGTTCCAGGCGACTCCTGAATTTCGCCTCCATGCCCATCGTCAGCGCTTTGACCACACCCAGGCCCAGCGCATAGTTGCCCATGTTGAGGGCGGCCCAGTAGTACCCGGCCACCTGCCTGGGCTCGGCGGCAATCGCGCGTTCGGCGATGTCCCACCCGGCCTTGCCCATCTTCGAACGTTGGTCGGCTCCGGTTCCAGGATCGTCGCTCAGCCAGAAATAAAACCGCGCGGCCCGCCACAGGACTTCGAAGTCGCGGGGTGCCCGGGCCAGCGCTTCGTCCACGAGCCGTCGTTCTTCGGCGAACGCTGCCCGGTCGTCGCGATGGCGGTGAAGCTCGTCGACACGCCCCAATGTTTCCGTTTCACCAAGGCCAGCGTGGCCCGACTCGATGGAAAACAATAGCAAAAGACACGCGCTGGGGGTGGTCACGGAGCCAAGTATATAGGTTATGCTCGCACCCCTGCCCACCCGGAGGAATCAAGTGTCTGACCGCGCCCAATTGAAGATCGGAGACAAGACCATCGACCTGCCCGTGATCGTGGGCAGCGAAGGCGAGCTGGGAATCGACATCAGCAAGCTGCGCGCGGAGACCGGCGCTGTGACGCTGGATCCCGCGTTCGTCAACACCGCGTCCACCAGTAGCGGGATCACTTTTTTGGATGGCGAAAAGGGCATTCTCCGCTACCGCGGCATTCCCATCGAGCAACTGGCCGAAAACGCCACCTTCGTCGAGGTGTCTTACCTCCTGATCTACGGGCACCTGCCCAATCAGACGGAGCTGTCGGCCTTTTCCGAGCTGCTGACGCGCCACTCGATGCTTCACGAGGACATGAAGCGGTTCTTCGACGGCTATCCGGGGACTTCACACCCGATGGCCATTCTGTCGGCCATGGTCGCGTCGCTGTCCAGTTTCTATCCGGCGGCGCTCAGCGTGAAGAACAAACAAGAGATCGACATCACCATCGGGCGCTTGATCTCCAAGCTGCGCACGATCGCCTGTTATTCCTACAAAAAATCGATGGGACAGCCGTTTGTCTATCCCAAGAACTCGCTCAGCTACTGCGCCAACTTCTTGAACATGATGTTCTCGATTCCAGCCGAGAACTACGAGATGGACGAGGATCTGGTCAAGGTCTTGAACCAGTTGCTGATCTTGCACGCGGATCACGAGCAGAACTGCAGCACGTCGACCGTGCGCATGGTTGGCAGCTCGCAGGCCAACCTGTTCGCCTCCGTGGCCGCCGGAATCCTGGCCCTGTGGGGCCCCTTGCACGGGGGCGCCAACGAAGAGGTCCTGGAGATGTTGCAGGGGATCCACGACGGCGGCGGCGACGTGAAAAAGTACGTCGATCTGGCCAAGAAGAAGGATTCGGGATTCAAGCTGATGGGATTCGGCCATCGCGTGTACAAGAACTACGATCCGCGGGCGAAGATCATCAAGAAGGCGGCCGA
>PMNO01000076.1 GCA_003161835.1 Myxococcales bacterium
GCTCTCGCGATCCAATCGCGCGTGTCGCGCGGCATCGACGTTCGCCCCACCACCCAGCCACCGTACTGTGCCCCCCACGTCAAGCAGGTAGTTCTCGATGACCTCCAGGGCGAACTTCTCGGGTAGGCAGTCTTGAAATTTGCTGAGGCGGTAGCCAGGTAAACGCGCAAGGACTGCCCTTCGCATGTTGGGCTCGTGCCAAAAGGTGGCTGACGACATTTTCTCGATCGCGCGATGGACCGTCTGATGGTTGATGCCAGCGCCCTCTATGCGAAGTTGAAAATTGTCGCTCACGACCTTCCAGCCTTCCGCGACTTCGAAACCGTATTTCAAGGTGTGGTTCACTCGGCCGCCAGCGAACGTCCACCACCGTGCGACATCTCCGTCCAGTTGGACGGCTGGACCTTCCCGTCGAAGGAGGTCCCCAAGATCGCCGCGCTTCTCGACGATGTGTTTGAAACCGACGTCGTCGACGTAGGGGTATCGAACGTCTTCTGTGATCACACGTTTGATGCGTTGGCACAGCTCGAAGCCAAGATGCTGGGGGATGTGTCCGTCCGCTGGAGCGCAGTCTGATAGACAGGGCGGCGCGACCGGGGAGCGGCGAGACTGGGGGGCATGCGAACAAACGGCCTGCTTGCTGATGACCTGACGGGGAAGCACTGGGACAAGAAGACGGCGGCACGCGCGCTGAGGGCGTGGCGCGCGAGCGGGATGTCGGTGACTGGATTCGCGCGTGCGAACGGCTTGGGCGCGGAGCGGCTGCGTCGGTGGGGAAAGCGCGTCGAGGGCGGCGAGGAGGGGACGACGGCGGGAGTCGCGGCAATGAGGTTCATCCCAGCTGCGGTAATAGGGGCGGCGCGCGTGGTAGTGCGATTGCCTGGTGGGGTTGAAGTGGAGGGCGACGCCGCCGCGCTCCCTGCTGAGTGGGTGGGGGGTTTGGCGCGAGCGCTGGTGAAGGCATGATGTTTCTGCCGCGCGCGGTTCGCGTGTACTTCGCGACAGGGGCAGTGAACCTGCGCAAGTCATTCGACGGGCTGTCGAACGAGGTGCGGGGGGTGCTGGCGCGCGACCCGCTCAGTGGGCACGTCTTTGTCTTCCTGAACAAGCGGCGCAATCAAGTGAAGCTTCTGGCGTGGACGCGCGGGGGCTTCACGATCGTGCACAAACGGCTCGAACGCGGGACGTTCTGTTTCCCCGCGCAAGTGACGGGCGAGGCGACGAGTGTGCCGATCGACGCGCATGAGTTGACGATGCTGCTCGAGGGGATCGAACTCGGAGAGGCGCGGACGAAGGCGCGATGGGAGCCGCCGAGATACACGGCGACGCAGCCGGCGACGCCGGTCGGATAGCGGGCGCAATAAAACTTCGATGCCGCGCGAATTTGTTTGCGGTGTGAGATCGCGCTCGGTAATGAAGAGAGCGTGAGTAACGCGGCCTCGACGACAGCAGGCGAGCCGAGCGAGAAGCGCGGGCCGGTGCTCGACGTCCTGCGCGAGCTTCTGACGGAGCGGCGGGACAGCGACGTGCTGGCGCTGGTGTCGAAGCTGGTGTCACGGAACAGCGAGCTCGAGCGGCGGCTGGTGCAGCTGCTTTCGCGCGGCCACAAGAACGAGGGCGTGTCGACAGCGCAGCTGAGGCTCTTTCTCGACGCGCTCGCCGCGGCCGGCGCTCACGGGAGCGACGATGGCGCGCCCGATCTCGGCGATGCCAACGCCAAGCTGCGCGACGCTTCGGGGATCGACGCGGTGGCGGGCGGCGGGCCGGAGAAGCCGGCCAAGCAGCCGCCGTTGCGCAAGCCACCGCCGGCGAACCTGCCTCGGGTCGACAACCCCATCAAAGTGCCCAGGGCGGAGCGGGTGTGCCCGGTGTGCGGAGCCGAGCGCGCGTGCATCGGGCACGACGTGACCGAGGTAATCGAGCTGGAGCCTGCGAGGGTCATCGTGCGGGTAGACCGGCGCGAAAAGCTCGCGTGTCGGTCTTGCGAAGGGGAGCTGGCGCGCGCGCCCGTGGGCGACAAAGTGGTGAGCGGCGGCCGACTCGGCTCGACGCTGGTCGCGGTGCTGCTGGTCGACAAGTACGACGATGGCTTGCCGCTGCATCGTCAGAAACGGCGCTTTGAGCGGATGGGCGTCGACCTGGCTGTCTCGACGCTGGCCGATCAGGTCATGTGGGCGACGGATCTCATGCGCCCGCTGTGGCGGATGGCCATTGAGCAAGTGCTCGCCGCGATGGTGATGCACCTGGATGCGACCGGGCTGACGGTGCTCGATCGAGACGCGGCTGGCGGCAAGCGGCTCGGAGCGCTGTGGGGCTATGTCGGCGACGAGAACGTGGCGGCGTACCTGTACGCGTCGACGGCCAAGAAGAACGGACAGCGCCCCGGTGAGCTCGGCCCCGCAGAAATGCTGGCGCGGCGAAAGGGCTACACGGTGGCCGACGCCTCGAACCTTTTCGACCGCAGCTTCGAGCGGGCCGACCTGGTCGAGTGCGGCTGCAACATGCACGGGCGTCGATACTGGACGAAGGCACTCGACGCCGGAGACACGCGCGCCGCCCTGCCGATCGCGGCGTACAAGAAGCTCTA
>PMNO01000350.1 GCA_003161835.1 Myxococcales bacterium
CCTCTATCTGTTCGTGTCCGCCAACCAACCAGATGTTTCGATGCGCCGCCCGTTTTTATTGGCCACCCAGACGGCGCAGGGAGATCCCCGCTTCGGCCTTGTGCTCGCCGTCGGGGAATCGCCGCAAATACTCCCGCAGGTCAGCCCGCGCGCGGTCCACATCTCCAGTCCGTAGATGACAACGCGCACGGCCGAACAGCGCTGTTTCAGCGACATCGTCGTCCGAGGGACTCACCAGCAGCTGATCAAGGTCGGTCAACGCCTGCGAACAGCGGCCCTTGTCGGCCCTGAGTCGCGCGCGCGCCAAAGTAAGCTTGCGGTCCGGCCCCGTGGACCCAAGGAACAGAGAATCCAGAACATCCAGCGCCGCGTCATTGCGGCCGAGCGTGAGCAGCGCCTCGACCCGCGCCAGCATTGCTTCCCGCAGCAGGACGCCGTGCGGAAATCTGCGACGGTACTCATCGAGTTTGGTCAGCGCGTCCAGCGCCGAGCGATCGGTGCGCAGCACGCGCAAGGCCGACGCCACGAGAGAGGCCTCGCCCCGGTCCGCAGGAGCTTCGGTCGCCGATGGCCGCGCGGGCGCGGGTGTGGGCGCGGGATAGCTCGCGGTCGCGTTGGACGGAGAAGTCGAAGGAACCACCGACGCCGCCGGATCCCGAGTCGCCACGACCCAAGACCTGGAAGGTGGCGCGTGCGGTCTCGTGAGTGCCGAGGTCGGACTGACAAGGCGGGTCGCTCCCGCGCCAGCCGGTTCGGAAGGCGGGGCGAGGGGCGGGCTGGAGATAGTGTGTTCAGGCGGGGCCGCCAGCCGAGGCCGTGGCGATTCGATTCCGGTGGATTCGCCCGTGGACGCTTCACGCGTCTGGGTTGCTTCAGGGACTCGAACTTGCGCGCCCGAGATCTCCGCTTGCCCCGCCACGACTCCAATCTCGGCGGCGCCGTGGGAGCCGACCGACAGTTCCAGCTCGGCTGCATCCTTGCCGGGCACCCGCCACCGTCGGGTCTTGTCTCGTGCGGGGTTGCGGAGCGAACCGCCGCCGGGCCCAGGCGCCGCCACGGTCGCTCGCGCGATTCGCCGGATGTAGATCCGCGCCGCCATCGCGGTGGTGATTCCCCCCAGGCACACAAAACCAAGCGCGAACGCCACCGCTCTTGGCCAGGATGCCCGCGCGGTGTTTGATACGGCGCTCCGCGAATCGCTGTTCTGGACGATCCTCTGCTTGATTTGCGCCAACCGCAGATCATCTGGTTCAACCGGGTCCGGCAGAGCACGCACGGTCCACCCAATGCCCCCTGGTCGCAGGTGGGCAGGCCGCTCGCGCCAACGGGACGGATCCACGCCGCCATCCGAATGTCTCACGGGACCACCCTTTGCTTGACCTGCTCACCCGGCCGGCGCTCGTTCAGCGCGTCGAGTCGGTCGATTTTCTTTTCGATTGCTTTGTCCATTCGCTCGGCCTGCCAGTGTTGGTCGAACTGGGCGCGCGCTCGATGCAGCCAGACCCTGACCGTGGCGGGCGGCCGTTCGACAAGGATCGCGATCTCTTCGGTCGACAGCTCTTCCAATTCGAACAGCACCAGAACGTTACGGTGCTTGTCGGGCAGCTGGTCCAGCACGCGATAGAAACGCTGGGCTGCCTCGCGCTCCTCGAAAACGTCGCCGGGGGTCGGATCCCCGGAAGGTGTCTGATCGATCACGCGTCTGGACAGAATCGTCCAGCGCCGCCGCTGCCGGCGGGCCGCGCGGCGCTGATTGGCGACCACGCGCGCCGTGATGTGGAACAACCAGCTCGTGACTTTCGCGTCGCCGCGAAAGGAAGGCAGCAGCCGGTTGACGGTGACGAAGACCTCCTGAACTGTTTCGTCGAACTCGACGTCCGGCCCACCCAGCCGTTGGGCCCAGCGCGCAACCAACCGGGCGTGGGCCCGGTACACGGCATCGAACGAATACGGATCGCCCCCGGATTCTGACTTGGGGCGAGATCTCTGTGGCAACGCCGACATCAGGTGTTCTAGTTCTGTGTCCGCGTTGCGATGCTTTGTTTCACGGCCCCAGAGAGTATGTCAGACCCCCGCCCGCCAGGACGTCCAACCACGGGAGCGTTGGCCTATCCATCGCCAGATCCACCGACAACCGATGTGGGCGCAGCCAACCGATNNCGCGGGTGAGACACCGACGTCCAGGCCCACGTCCCCATCGTTGGGGGAAAAGCCTCGTCCGCGAACGAACACAGGCCCGATGACAGGCCCCGCACTTGCCTCGAAAAACAGCGCGTCGCCCCAGACGCGGCCGAGGCTGGGCATCACAAACACCCTCCACCAGTGGGCCGCCCCCGTCGCAACCGGAAACAGGCGCTCCCCCGTCCCGGAAGTAGCCAGCCGCGCGAACCAATGGTCGGTACGACGTTGGACGGTGATCTCGATACCCGCGTGCGGGGTCGCGCCACCGTCCGCCGCCCCTCCGAGCCCGGCGGCACCACCCAGGGACCACATGCCCGATTCCGTTTTCGAGGTATCGGGCGTGCGGTGGACCGCAACGTCCGCCGCGACGCCGTCCGGCAGCCCAAGCTCCCCGAATGATGGCGTCTCGTAATGTCCGGCCCAGCTCGCGACCACGACGGCGACCGCCTCCGCCAACTGGCCGCACGAGCCGTTGCGCTCCAGGCGCCGACTGGCCAGCGGTTGCCGCTCACCTGAGCTTTCCAGTCGCACCTCGATCTCCCGTGACGAAGGCTCGAGTGTCGTTGAGGGCACGGCGTCCACGCGGAGTCTCAGCCCGGAATGGAAAGTGTGATTCGGCGATAGCAACGGTTCCACGTGTCCGGCCACCTCCCCCGGCGTGGGGCACGTCGAGTCACCCTGGATGTCCAGCGCCTCGAACCCCCATGAAAGCAACGAAAGCACCAGGACCGATATCACCCGAACAATGTAACGTACCAGGAGCGCAGCCCGGTAGTCCGCGACGCGGTCACGCGCCTCGCCGAACGCTCGCGAGAAGCCCTCGCGCTAATTCTTGCGCTGCGAGGGGAGGGATTGTGGCCACCGATGGTCCCGGCCGTCGTGTTGGCCGAATGCCTTCAATGGCACGCCGGTCGTGATGCGAACGAGAACAGGACTTGTGACGTCGCGCTCGGCGGTTCAGTTGCCTGGGCCCGCGTCGACAGCCTGGACGGGCGTGGCGCACAGCTTTGGCACGACACACGCCGCGCCTCGGGGACAATTGAGAGGCGGGGCGCTCACGCAGAGTTGACCCGCAGGACAGTCGCCATCCTTCTGGCAAAGGATGACCATGGGCAGCAGCGCATCGGGAACACACTTGCAGGCGACGTGATCGAAATGGTCCCCCTTGACGCACGCCACGTTCTGCACACAGACCCGCCCGCCATCTCCGCCCGGCGGTGGCGGAACCGCTGCGTCTCGCGCCGGCGGTGGCGGCGCCGCTGCGTCTCGCGCCGGCGGTGGCGGCGCCGCTGCAT
>PMNO01000035.1 GCA_003161835.1 Myxococcales bacterium
CACGGCGGTGGCGAGGATGCGGGACTACCTGGAGGCGGCCGGCCGCCCGCCCGGCATCCAGACCGACCTGGAAGCAGCCGCGAAGGTCCAGAACGAACTCGGCCTGGCGCCCACCCGCGCCCCCCGGGCGAACCCAGCCCCCTACCAGGGCGTCAGCAGCGGCGAGCGCGGAGGCGCCGCTGGTCCCCGCGAGGTCCGCATGCCGGCGGCGGCGATGCGTGGTCTCTCGAAGGACGAGATGGCGATGGTCTCGAAGGCCGTATTCAGCGAGGAATAGCCATGAACGACATCACGAACCAGCAAGCGGCCACAGCAACCAACTGCCTCCAGTATTACCCGGCGACGGCGACGCAGGTCGGGTACGTCACGCCACCGACGGATACGGCCCAGTATCGGCTTGAACTGAAGGGCGGCGGCTCAGTCACGCTGTCGGCGCAGGGGTTGTTCAAGATGAACGAAGATGAGAGAAACTTCGTCTTCGAGATCCTGAAGGCGCTCAAGAACCACACATAAACGTGCATCTCGCACGGTAATACCTTAGCCCCGGTGACCCCGGGGCTTTTCTTTTGTTGACAGCATTTCTGGAGCATGCTGTACTTAAATGGCCTCAGGAGCAATCCTGGTACGGTAGGACAGGGAGAGACCAGCCGCCCGCGCATCGCGAGGGGTCCGGTAGCCGAGACGACGGTTGCTTGGAGGACCCTTTGGCACGAATCATCAAGCGCAACGCTCACGGAGTAAACGCCCTGGCCCCGGTGGTCAGGAAGCGAATCGACCTGGGCGAGGACTTCTCTTCGGTTGACGGCGATCCAGGGAACGAGTTTGCCCTGTTCGATGCCGACGGCCGAGCGATTGGGCCGGAAGGTGACGGCCAGTACCGATACATGTGGTGCCACGACAGCGGCGATCCGGTCTCCGGCATCCCCTCGCTGGCGCGCATGATTCCCCCTCGCGAGCTCGTGCGGTACGAGAAGGGCGTGACGCCCATTCCGCGCGGCCTCGAGCACTTCGTCAAGGAGGGCGAAATGGTCAAGACCCGCGACATGCTGCTTTGCCGGGCCAGCCGAGAGTTGGTGGAGAAGCGCGAGCGGTTCGAAGGCGTGAAGTACGCGCGCATGGGCGGCCCCATCAACCGGGCTCGCACGTCAGATGTCAACGTCGACCAGGACGCCGGTATCGGCGACCGCGAGCGCCGGGCGCTCGGAACCACAACCTACCGTCAACAGGCACAGGAGTAACAGGAAATGGCGAATCAACCACGGCTCGGGTTCATCCCCAGCGGAAGCAACGGACGGGCCCAGACCCGGCGGTACACCGTCGCAACTGCGACGACTTACGCCAACTCGATGGTGGGTCTTGCCCCTGGTGAGGTGGTGAAGATTGTAGCCGACGGCACGATCCTGCCTTACCAGGTGGGAGACTTTTCATCGGCCCCGCCGGCCAACCTCCCGCTGGGAGTGGTTGCCTCCGTGTCCTACAAGGACACCACCGGCATTCGGCAGTACGGTGGGTACATCCCCACCGGCCTGACCTACACCGGCGACAACTCGGTGCTGAACCCGAACGCTCCGGTCATCGAGGTCTGGGACGATCCCGGGATCGAATACCTCGCGGCCCTCCTGGTTGACTCGGGAACGTCGCTGACTGAATTTCAGAAGAACTTCTCCAACATGGAGTGCACGGCGACATCGTCCACCTCGGTGGACACGATCTTCAGGCGGTCGCTTCGGTCGCTGTCTGGAACGGCTGCCACCACCGGGCCGTTCCGCGTGCTGGAAATCCTGAGGTCGCCAGCCCAGGACTACTCGGCAACCAGCTACCTGCGCGTCAAGTGCATGTTGAATGCCGCGTTCAACCCCTTCTTCCAATCGACTGGAGTCTGAGTCATGGCCAACAACGCACCTACTTCAACCCTCTCAAACAACTGGTCTGCGGTTTGGCACAAGATTCTGGGGGCCGTGTGGTCCTCCAGCGAGGCCAAGAACGAGCCGGTGTGGAAGCAGTACCTCGAGTCCATCTCCACCGAGAAGAAGTACTTCGACGACGTGGAGCGGGTCGGCCCTGGCCTCTGGNNGAAGACTCCCAGTACGAGGAGATCTACGACGCCACCCGCATGCTGCAAGAGACCTGCGTCCTCACGCAGGACTACGACGCGGTCGGCGTGCTGAACGACATGTTCACCACGGCCAACGGTCGCATCGGTGGCGACGGTCAGTCCCTCTGCTCCACGACTCACCCGATCCGCGGCGGCGGCACGGTCTCGAACCAGCTGGCCACGGCGCTCTCCCCGGCGAACACTTCGATGGCCACCATGCTGGTGCTCATCGACAAGTTGCCAAACCCCTCGGGGTTCATCACTGGCGGCGTGAAGGCGATGAAGGTTGTCGGCCCCTCGAACTACCGCTTCCGGATGAAGGAAATCTGGAAGAGCGAGCAGAAGGACGACACGACCAACAACGCCATCAACTCGCTGATGGGGGAAATCTCCAACTCCAGCTACGTGGCCGTCCCCTTCATGTCCTCGCTGACCAACTGGTCGATGCACACGAACGTGAAGCGCGGCGCGATGATGGTCTGGCGGCGTCAGCCCCGGTTCCGCAAGAACTCGGACGACACCAACGAGACGAAGATCGCCACCGGGTCCGCCCGATGGACGACTGGCTTCAGCGACTTCCGGACTTACATAGGAAGTAATATATAAATCGCATAACATTTGTGGTAGAATCAGTGGATGCCACAAAGAGATGCTTCAGAGAGAGCGGCGTACTACAAACAATGGAGAGAGAAGCAAAAGGCGCTAGATCCCGATGGCTTCATCAAGCGATCCAGGAAGGCCAGTCGGGATTCGTACCAGGCGAAAACCCCGGACGAAAGGAAGGCGCACTATGCCAGGACGAGGGCGTGGAACGAAGCATGGAAGGCCAGGGATCCTGATGGGTTCAAGGCGTACCACGTTCAGAAAGCCAGGGAGTTCGCTCTTCGCCGACGCCTCAAGGCGCGCGGGATTACGCTTGAAGACTATGAGTCGATGCTCTCGTTGTCGCCGGGCTGCGGGATCTGCAAGACGTTACCCGAG
>PMNO01000417.1 GCA_003161835.1 Myxococcales bacterium
ACCCGGGCCGGAGCGGACGGTCACCCGGTGAAGCTCGTCGCGCCGCTGATCCGGATGTCCAAGGTCGACATCATTCGCACGGGGACGGCTCTGGGCGTGGACTATGGCTTGACCCATTCGTGCTACGACCCGGCGGCTGACGGCGCCGCGTGTGGCGCCTGCGACGCTTGCCACCTGCGCCGGCGGGGATTCTTGGGCGCGGGAGTGCCTGATCCGACCCGCTATCACGNNGGGGACACCCCCTCATGGCGGCGGAGCCGCTCTAGTCGAGCGCCAGAGCCCAGGGCCCGCCGAACGTGCCCATGCCCAGGAACGCCGGGCGTTCGGGCAACAAGGGCGGGGGCAGCGCCGCGCGCAGCGCCGCCAGCGAAACACCGACCGAAGCGAGGCCTGTCGCGGCGGCGCCCGTGAACGCGGGAACTTGCACATCAGGTCGACGAACGTCATGGCCCCGCGGACTTTCGTTGAGGCGGCGCGGCTCGTCGGGTGCCCGGGGATGATCCCCGCGTCCTCGGTTTCGGCGTCGCCGATCCCGATCGAGGGTGGATTCCAGCTCGGGCGGCAGATCGTCCTCGGACGGCGGTACCGACGTTTCGGAGCCCTCCGCCGCATCGGCCGTCAGCTCGGCGTCTTGCAGGGCATTCGAGGGGTTGGTGTCGACGATCGGACGGCCCACCACGGCCGCGTCGATGGACTCGGCGTCGGACACGAGCTCAGCCAGGCGGAGGGCATCGTCCAGAAAGTCGCGCCCGGCCAATCGGGGCCGCCGCCGATTCGGGCGTTGCGATGGCAACACGTAGCGCAGGGCGAGCAACATCTGTCGGGCCAGCTCGGCGTCGCGACGCGACGCTTTCAGGCGCTCCATGATCGGCTGGATCCCTTGCGCCACAATTGGACCGACGTCACGAACCGCGGTGCTGTCGGGATCCAGCACATCGCGCAAGGGCGGCAGGGTCAGCACCGCCAAGATCAGGGCGTTCGACGGCGCGGTGGGCCGGCGCGCGGCCTGTCGGTCCAGTGCCCCCAGGTAGGCCCACAGGCGGGACCGGCGCAGATTGGTTTCTGCATCCACGTCGTCACCGCGTAACGCCCGGGCCAGCTCCGGAACCAGGATATCCAGTAGTTCGGTGCCCACCAGCAGCTCCATCGAGCGTCGGGCGGCGCCCGCGCGCAACAACCGGTAGAATTCCTCCGACACGCGGGCCTGGGCGCACTTTGTGATCTCTTGGCGGTGCTCCATCATCCGTCGGTAGGTTTCGGATTCGATGCTGAGATCGCAGCGCGCCGCGAACTTGATGGCGCGCAAGATGCGGACTGGATCCTCGCGCAGTCGGATGTCCGGATCTCCGATGGTGCGAACCAGGCGCGCCTCCAGATCAGCCATGCCCGCGACGTGGTCGATGACTTCGCCGCTTTCGATATCGTAGAACAGGCCGTTGATGGTGAAGTCGCGTCGCCGCGCGTCTTCCTCGGGGGTGCCAAAAACGTTGTCCCGGCGGATCATCAGATCGGCGTTCTCCGATTCGGTTCCGGCGTCGCCGTCATCCTCTTCCACGTCGCGCGGGTTCGCGCGAAAGGTGGACGTCTCCACGATCTTTGACCCGAAAAAGACGTGAGCCAGGCGGAATCGCCGCCCGATGATGCGGCAATTCCGAAAGAGTCGTTTTATCTCTTGCGGGGTGGCACTGGTGACGACGTCGAAGTCTTTCGGCTTTCCTCCCAGCAGGAGGTCTCGCACACAGCCACCAACCAAATAAGCCTTATGGTCGTAGCGTCGGAGTCTTTGAACGACCTTCGCGGCGTCGGAATCGATCTGGTCCGGCGCGATTTTCATTTGTTTTCGTAAGGGGTATCACGGCCGTGGGATCACAGCAAGGAGTTCGGTCACGTCGTTGGATTCAGTCCACGTTGAGCGGCAGCGTGGAGTCGGGATCGTAGGCCGCCTTGACGCGCGCCTTTTCCGAGGCTGTGGTTCTGGAGGGCGCGGGTGACGGTGCGGGGAGCGTGGGCGGCTCTTTGATCGCCGGTGGACCGGCCGGGCCNNTTGGGGCTTGCCCCGCCGTCGCGGCGGGAGCAACCGGAGGGCGAGCCAGCGCTGCCGACGACGCCGCCTCCCCGGAGCCATTAGGACGCGGCGCGAGGACCGCGCGCACTATCGGTTTCGCCGCCGCTCCGGATGCCGCAGGGCGCACGGGCGGGGTGGCGTGGGGCGGCGCCACCAAGTGCCCGGCGACGCGCGACGAGGCATTCGGTTCGTCCCCCGAAAGTTGTGGGCTGGTCGAGCCGTGGGAGTCGGGCGACTTGGGCCGATCCCGCACGTCCGTGGGCGGATCGAGACGCAATCCGCGCACGGGAACTGCTGCTCCGGTCGCAGCAGGGGGCGCCAGGGTGTTCGCGGTGGGGTCGAGAGCAGGGCGCGCGGGCGGCGGCGCAAGCTCGGTGGATTTGTAGGGCAGGCTCGTGAAGGGGGCGGCGGAGTCGGCCGCGCTGTTCTGGATATTCATCCGGATGATTGCGAACAGCACGACGGAGAGACCGGCGGCGACCGCGACTCCAATCGCCACGCGGCCCACAATGCTTGGCTTTTCGTCTTCGTATACGTGGGCCCCTACGGGTTCCTGGTCGTACCAGGGGGCGTGACTGTTTAGATCCGCGCGGAAAACGCTCGCGGGGTCGGCGGTCGTCTGGGCGATGGTCGCTGCCCGAACGGGGTCGGCCAGGGTGGGCTCGGAATCCACGATGAGTTCAGGGGTCGCGCTGGCTGTCGCTACGATTCCATCGGTAACTGCATGCACGCCAGCCGCGCGATTGACCTCGGCTGGAAGGTGGATATCTCGTCCCTGGACCGTGCCCTTGCCACGGCCCCCGGCTTCCAGGGACGGAGCGGCGAGCCCCAGCAACGTCGAGGCCAATGCGGGAATTTTCGCGTCCAAGGAAGGCGTTGCGTCCGGCACGCTGGCATCGAGGGACCGGGTTCCCGGCACGGGGGCATCCAGGGCTCGCGCCGCCTTGAAAGGATCCGACGATCCGCTCGTCCCGCTCCCGCCGCTCCCGGCACTATCGGTGCGCGCCCGACTGTTGCTGCCTTCACCCTGATTATTGTCCACGCCTGCGGCTGCGGCGGTGTCGGCACGACCTTCCCCTTCTTCCTCCTGGCCTATTCCCCGCAGGGTGTTACTGGACATCCAAACAACTTTACCAAAGGGCAGGGAAAATACAGCTATACTGCGCCTCCGTCCCCCATGCGGATTTGCTTCGTGGTCAATGGCGTGCGGACCCAACGTCCGACCTACACCACGGCGCATCTCGCGTTTTCCGCGTTTCGCCGCGGCCACGACGTCGGTTTCGTTTCCGTCGATGCGCTGTCGCAGGGCCAGGGCGAGGATGGTGAGGTTCAGGGCGAGATGGTGCGTCCGCGTCCCGGCCGACTGCGGGACACGGCCGGGTACGTCAAGGGGTTGACGTCTCCCCAGGCGGTGCGCGAGACCGCTCGGCTGAACGATTTCGATGTGGTTTTTCTACGCAACAATCCCAACGCCGGAAAGCACGACGAGGGCGATCGCGTCAGTTTCAATCCGGCGATCGATTTTGGCCGGCGGTTGCGGCGGGCGGGCGTCATGGTCGTCAACGATCCCGACGGATTGACCCGGGCCGGCTCCAAGATGTACCTGGCCGGGTTCCCGGTGGAATTGCGACCCAAGACCCTGGTCACGCGTTCGCTGGAGCGGGTGCGCGCCTTTCTGCGCGAGCTGGACGGTCCCGCGATCATCAAACCGCTCTCGGGGTTTGGTGGCCAGAACGTTTTCTACCTGGCGCGGGGACAAACGGCGAACGTCGCGCAGATGATCTCGACGGTTCGGCGAGACGGGTACGTCATCGTGCAGGAATTCTTGCCCGCGGTCGCCAAAGGGGACAAACGCGTCCTGCTGGTGGGGGGCGCCGTTTGTACCGTGGGTGGCGTCGTGGCGGCCTACCGCCGCATGCGTCCCAAGGACGATATCCGCAACAACATGCACGTGGGCGGTGTGCGGAAGCGCAGCGAATTCACCGCCGACGAGATGCGGATCTGCGATCTGCTCCGCCCACGATTGGTCGCGGACGGTCTGTACTTCGTGGGGGTGGACNNGGATCGACGTCGGCATCCAGGTCATCCGCGATCTCGAACGTCGGGTCGAGATGAGGGCGGTGTACCGCGACGGCCTCGCGCCGCACATATTCATGAGAGCGTGACGACTGTCGTCGGCACACGAGCGCTCGACCNNTTCTTCTTCCTCTTCCTCTTCGTCCTCGTCCTCGTATTCCTTTTCCTCGTCGACGCCCAGTTCTTCCTTCATTTCCTCGAGGACGTCCATCAGGGCTTGGGTCGAGGCGACACGGTAGTCGCCCACCGTGACGCGACCGTCGAACTCGATCGGGATGTAGATCTCGGCGCCCAGATCGTGCGCGTCGAGCCGGTCCAGAAACTCGGTCAGGGCCTGCTCGGACAGCCGCGCGGCAATCGTGTGACCGTGACTATCGTCGCCGCGATCGAAATCAGCGACCCCCAATTCCTTGAGGCGCTTCCGCAGCAATTTGACCTCGTCATCGTCGAGTCGGTGGGAAAGAGGCGCCAGTTCAATCTCGGCCATGTCGATACGGTGCCGCAGCGTGCGTCGCCCGTCAACCAGGGGTTCCAAAACACTTTTCCGAATCCGGACCTATATACTGGCCGCCAAGATGCCGAGCCAAGTCGCCGACCAGATAGCCGCCGCCCGCCAGCAAGCCGCCGCCGGGATCACCCAGGGCAAGGACGGGATATCCTTGTCGCGCGAGCTATCGAAGGCGGTCGACGACATGGTGTGTGGGTTGGCGGGGCCGCTGATTGAGAAGTGTGGTGCCAGGGTCGCTTTCTTGGCGACCGGGGGCTTCGGGCGTCGGGAGCTGGCCCCGTTCTCGGATTTGGATCTGCTATGCCTGTGCGCGGATGAACCTGGGCCGCCGGTCATCGAACTGGCCCGCTCCTTGCTGTCCCCGCTTTGGGACGCCAAGATAGATGCTGGGCACGCCGTTCGTTCGTACCACCAGGCGTTATCCTTGCCCACCAAGGATCTGGCCGCCGCGACAGCCCTCCTCGATGCTCGTTTCCTGATAGGTGACGCGGAGCTCGCCGAGAGCTTTCTGGCCGAATACCGCGCGCGTGTGGCCGCCACCGCCGCCGAGGACTTCGTGGCCCGGCTGCGTGACGAGCAGCGAAAACGGCACAGCCGGTTCGGCGACACGATCTTTCTATTGGAGCCCGATCTCAAGAACGGGCCCGGGGGAATGCGCGATCTGTGCATGGGGCGTTGGGCGGCGGTGGCCCGGTTTGGGACATCGGACCCCAAACGCCTTCAAGACCTGGGGGTGATGACCGAGCGCCTGGCCATGGCTTTCGAGGGGGCGCGAGAATGGCTGCTGCGCGTGCGCATCGCGATGCACACCACCGCCGGACGCCGGCAAGACCAGCTGCGCTTTCCTCTGCAAGAGGCGCTGGCGCCCATCTTGTGTCCCAACGTCAAGGTCGCGCGTGGCGACATTCGGCCCGCCGTGCATCCCGCGGTCGAGGCGCTGATGCATCAATTCCACGCGCACGCCAAGCTCATCCAGCGCGAAACGGAGAGGCTCCTCCAGCGCGCGGCCGTGCGGGAGGACTACCGGCGTGTGACGATGCCCGTGAAATTGCGGGGCGCCGCGGGCGACGACCCCAGCTTCGTGATGCGTGATGGAGCCATAGAGGTGAAGGACGACGGCTTGTTCTACGCGAAGCCCTCGGAGATGGTGCGCCTGTTCTCGGCCGCGATCGAGCTGGACGTGCCCCTGGCGCTGCGCACCCGGGAGCTGATCTCGGAAATCTGCGTGGGGTACCGGGAGGCGCTGCTCGACGATCCCGACACCGGCCGCCGGTTTGTCGAGCTGGTGAGCGACATCAGCGATCACGCCAACCCGACGCGGCTCGAGGAAGTGCACGATCTGGGCCTGATGTCGGCCCTGATGCCAGAATGGGAGCCGTCCACGGGGCGCGTCCAACACGATATTTATCACGTGTATACCGTCGACCAGCACGCCCTGTACGCCATCGCGCGCATGCACGCCATCGCGCGCGGCGATCTGGCCGATGAGTTTCCGGCGCCGACGGAGGCGATTCGCGCCGTCGAGAGGCCGGTGGCCTTGTTCATCGGCACCCTGCTGCACGACGTGGGCAAGCCGTGGGGCAAGCCGCACAGCGACATCGGGGCGGACCTCACCATCAAGATCGCGCTCCGCCTGGGAATCGACGAAGAGGATATCCAGCGCGCCGAGTTTCTGGTCCGCCAGCATCTGGTGATGGGGCAGATGTCGCAACGTCGTGATCTGGATGATCTCGAGATGATCGCTGATTTCGCCAAGTTGTGCGGCGATGAGGAAAATCTGCGCGAGCTGTATCTGTTGACGTTCTGCGATCTCAGCTCGGTGGCGCCCGACAACCTGACCAACTGGAAGGAAACCCTCCTGCGGGAACTTTATCAGCGCACTCTGGCCGTGTTGCGGCGGGGCGGGGATTTGCTCGGCGCCGAAAGGGCCGAAATCGTCGAGCGCCGACAGCGGCGGGCTGCCCAATTGCTGGCGGAGCCAGCAGGCGGCGCCGCGCCGGGTGAGTTGTTTCGCGGCCTGCCGGATCGGTACTTCGCGGAAAACTCCGCCGCCCGGGTGGCGGCACACATGAGGCTGATGGCGCAGCGACGCGCCTCGGGCGCCGCATCGGCGATCGAGATCTCCCACCAGCGGCGGATCGAGGTGACCGAACTGGTCTTGGCGGCCGCCGACACGCCCGGCCTGCTGGCCGACGTCGCGGGCGTGCTGCACGCGAACCGGATCAGCATCGTCGACGCGGCCATCTACTCCCGGGTGTCCTCTCCGGGACAAGCCGCCGAGGCCCTGGACATTTTCCGGGTGCGCGACAGTTACGGACGCCTGGTCACCGACGAGGCGCGGTGGGCGAAGATCGGCAGCGATCTCGAGGCGGTCATCGGGGGCAAGATCAAAGTGGAGGAGCTGGTCCTGGCGCGAAAGCGCAGCGATTCGATCACCATGTGGAAAGTCCCCGAGGTTCCCACGGAGATCAAAATAGATAGTCAAGGGAGCCGCAATTTCACGATCGTGGAAGTCATCACCGGCGACTACCCGGGCGTGCTCTATACGATCGCGCGCACTCTGTTCGATCAGGGGCTGGATATCCATCGATCGAAGATCGCGACCGAGGCCAACCGCGTCGTCGACACGTTTTACCTGCGCGATCGCGCCAGCGGCCAGAAGGTCACCGATCCGCAGGCCATGCTCCGATTGCGCGAGGCCCTGCAGGCGTCGCTGCCGCAGTCGATTTAGTCTGGCGGAGCCGCCTGCGCCCGACGCGATTGCTCGCCATCGATCGCTCAACGTGGGGCAGGCTGTGCCAGACTGGCTACCCATGTGGACGTTGATGACGTTGCCGTCGCAGCCGTTGTTGGGGTTGGGGCTGTTGCTCGCGTTGCTGGGCCCCCCGGACCCAGCCGGGGAGAGTTCCCAGCCTCGGCCCGCGACGGCGTTGCTGGAAAAGGGATCGCTGCTGTACGAGCGGGGGGACACGGCGGGCGCGTTGCGGGCCTTCGACGCCGCGGTCAAGGCCGATCCCGCGGACGCGCGTGCGCACTACCTGCGCGGTATCGCTCTCGAGAAGAAGGGCGACGTGACCGGCGCGGAGGCCGCCTACCGGGCGGCGCTCGCGCGCAAGCCCGATTTCGCTGAAGCTCACAACAACCTGGGTAGCCTGTGTCTCGCCCGGGGCGAAATAGCCGCCGCCGCCCGATCGTTCGAAACGGCCGTCAAGGCGCGACCGGCTTACCCCGAGGCGTATTTCAATTTGGGGGTCGCGCGCGACGCCCAGATCGCGCAGGGAGGCAAGGGCGATGGTCCGGGCGGTGACGCCGTCGCCGCGTACCGCGAGGCGGTGCGGTTGAAGCCCGGCGATTCGGCGTATCGCCTGAACCTGGGCGCGGCCTTGCGGCGACGGGGCGATTTCAAGGACGCCTTGGTGGCGTTCAAGGAAGCGACGCGGCTGGCACCGAAGGACCCCCTGGCTTGGGCCAATCTGGGGATGATGCAGGCCGATCTGAAGGCCGACGATGATGCGGTGGGGGCGCTCGATCGGGCGACCCGCTTAAAACCGGACTTCGCCCTGGCGTGGAATCGCCTGGGACGGGTCGAGTTGCGGCGCGGGCACCTCGACGCCGCCGTGGATGCCCAGGAACGCGCCCGCAAGCTGGATTCGAAGAACGGTGCGTTCGCGGCCGACCTGTGCCGCATTCTGATCGAGAAGAAGGACACGGGGCGGGCAGTGGCCGCGTGCCAGGCCGCGGTGGACCTGGACGCGCGGAATCCCCTGGCGCGCTACGAATTGGGCAAGGCNNCGTGGGCCTGGACACGTATGCTCGATGCGCGTGCCGCATGATGATAGGAGAGGTCACATGACGCTGGACTCGATTCGCGAACTCTACGATTTTAGTGGCCGAACGGTCGTGCTGACCGGCGGAACGGGTGTGCTCGGCAGTGAAATGGCGCGGGCGTTGGCTGGATGTCACGCGAACGTGGTCCTTTTGGCGCGCAACATGGATCGCGCCGAACGGTTGCTTGCGTCATTCACCGGAACCAAGGGGCGCCACCGCGCATTGGCCGCGGACGTGCTCAACCGGGCTTCGGTGGAGCAGGCCGGCACCACGGTGCGCGCGGAATATGGACGCGTGGATTGTCTGGTCAACGGCGCGGGCGGCAACGATCCGAAGGCCACCACGAACCCGGAACATCGTTTCTTCGATATTCCGGCCGAGGCGTTTCAACATGTCGTGAACCTCAATCTCCTGGGGACCGTCATCCCGACGCAGGTCTTTGCCAAGTTCATGGCCGACCAAAAAGCGGGAACCATCTTGAACGTGTCCTCCGTGAGCGCGGATCGCTCTTTGACGCGGGTCGGGGCCTATGGGGCCGCCAAGGCCGGTATCGGCAACCTGACCCAGTGGCTGGCGATTCACATGGCCGAGGAGTACTCGCCCGACATTCGCGTGAACGCGATCATGCCTGGGTTCTTCCTGACAGAGCAGAATCGGTTTCTCTTGATCGACAAGGAAACCGGAGCGCCCACGCCCCGGGGCAAGAAGATCATGGACCACACGCCGATGCGCCGGTACGGCACCCCGGACGATCTGATCGGGGCCTTGCTGTGGCTCTTGTCGCCCGCGGCGCGGTTCGTGACCGGCATCGTGGTGCCCGTCGACGGCGGATTCACCGCCTACTCCGGAGTATAGATCGCGGCGCACATGACGGGAGTCGGCCACAAAGGGTGCAGCCTGGACGAAGCAGCCGTTCGCGATCTGTGCGCCGCGCAGATCGCCGGATGGAACATTCGCGGGCGGCGGGTGCTGGCGATCGTGCCCGACCATACCCGGACCGCGCCGATGGACCTGATGTTCCGGGTGTTGCACGGACTGATGGCGGGGGAGGCGGCGGCGTTCGACGTGCTGATTGCGCTCGGAACCCATCCCCCCATGAGCGACGAGGCGATCAACCATCGCCTGGGCCTCTCCCACGCCGATCGAAGCGCGGGTGGCAAGTATGTCGGTACCCGGATCTTCAACCACCAGTGGGACGATCCGAGACAGTTGGTATCGGTGGGAACCATCACCGCCGACGAGGTGAGCGCGATCTCCGGCGGCCGCATGCGCGAGGCGGTCAACGTCACCATCAACAAGCTGGTGCTCGACTACGATTTGCTGTTGATCGTGGGACCGACCTTTCCGCATGAAGTGGTCGGATTCTCGGGCGGCAACAAGTACCTGTTCCCGGGGATCTCGGGCCGCGAGATCCTCGACATGTTCCACTGGCTGGGAGCGCTGATCACCAGCCCCGAGATCATCGGCGCCAAGTACACGCCCGTTCGCGCGATCATCGACCGGGCCGCCTCCCTCGTGCCGGTGGAGCGCAAGTGCATCAGCCTGGTGGTCGAGGGAACCGCGCTGGCGGGCCTCTTCATCGGCTCGCCGGAGCAGGCCTGGGATGCGGCAGCAGACCTGTCGAACCAGATCCACATCGTCTACAAGGCTCATCCCTACCGCAGCGTGCTGTCCTGTGCGCCAGTCATGTATGACGAGCTGTGGGTGGGTGCCAAGTGCGCCTACAAGCTGGAGCCGGTGGTCGCCGACGGCGGCGAGCTGATCATTTACGCGCCGCACATCTCGGAGATCTCGATCGTGCATGGCGCCATCATCCGGCAGCTCGGATATCACGTGCGCGACTACTTCGTGAAGCAGATGCCGCGGTTCGCCCATTTTCCGCGCGGAGTGGTGGCCCATTCGACGCACGTCAAGGGCATAGGAACCTACGACAACGGAGTCGAGCGGCCGCGGATCACCGTCACGCTGGCCACCGGAATCAGCGAGGCCGAGTGTCGCGCCGTGAACCTGGGCTTTCGGGATTTTCGGGCCATCGACAAATCCGCGTGGGAGGGCCGCGAAGAGGCCGGGCTGTTGTTGGTGCCCAAGGCCGGTGAAACACTCTATCGTCTGAGCAACGAGCCCAACGAGGCCGACAAGGAGAGACAATGAGTTCTGGTTTGAACGTGCGCGCGCCAGGGGGACTGGATCTGTTGAGCCTCGGCGCGCTCGTGCACCGTCTGGATCCCGGGATCGTGCCCTTTCGGAAGGCGACCCACTGTGACATCCACGTGAGCGGCGGGGAGTACAACGTGGCCGCGAACCTGGCCGATTGCTTCAGGATGAACACGGGCCTGGCCAGCGCCATCGTGGACTACCCGATCGGGGATCTGATCGCCGAGCGGGTGCGCGCCATGGGTGTCCGGCCGTTCTACAAGGCGTTCAAGCACAATGGCGTCAACGGGCCCAACATGGCCACCGTCTACAGCGATCGGGGGCACGGGGTACGCCCGCCGGTGGTGTTCTACAACCGCGCCAACGAAGCGGCGGCGCAGCTGAAGCCTGGCGATTTCGACTGGAGCCAGATCCTGGCCGGAGGGATTCGCTGGTTTCACAGCGGTGGCATCTTCGCGGCCCTGTCCGAGACCACCGGCGAGGTCATCATCGAAGGCATGAAGGCCGCGAAAGCCGCGGGCGCCACGGTCAGCTTTGACCTGAACTTTCGCGAGAAATTGTGGAACATCTGGGGCGGTCAGAAGAAGGCCGTCGATGTCATCGCCCGCATCGTGGAGCACGTCGATGTGCTGGTCGGCAACGAAGAGGATCTGCAAAANNCAGATGATCGACAAGGTGGTCGCCAAGCACCCAGGGGTCAAGGCCGTGGCCACGACCTTGCGCGAGGTGCATTCGACCAGCCGACACAGCTGGAGTGCGGTCGCCTGGATCGATGGCAAGACCCACACCGCCCCGGTGTGCGAGCTGGACGTGGTCGATCGCGTGGGCGGGGGTGACGGATTCGCCGCCGGGCTCATCTACGGGTTACTGAGCGGCGAAACCCCCGAAGACGCCGTGAAGCTGGGCTGGGCGAACGGCGCTCTGCTGACGACGTTTCCGGGCGACACGACCATGGCGACCGTCGAACAGGTGCGGGCGCTGGCCAAGGGTGGGTCCGCGCGCATTCAGCGTTGACGGCGCCTCAGGGGCAAAGCACGAAGACGGACGACGAAGACGGACGACGACACAGACAGACATCAGAAATCTGGAAGGGACACGCGCGATGAATAACCAAGCGGATATCGGACTGATCGGGTTGGCGGTCATGGGCGAGAACCTGGTGCTCAACATGGAGAGCCGCGGATTCACGGTCGCCGTCTACAACCGAACGCTCGACAAAGTGGTCAATTTCGTCAACGGACGGGCCAAGGGCAAGAAGATCATCGGCGCCCACGCGCTGCCCGAATTCGTGCAGTCCTTGAAGACGCCGCGCCGGGTGATGTTGATGGTCAAGGCCGGCCAGGCCGTCGACGACTTGATCGATCAGCTGATTCCGCTGCTGGCCAAGGGTGACATCATCATCGACGGCGGCAACTCGCACTTCCCGGATACGATTCGCCGCACCAAGCTTCTGGAAGGCAAGGGCCTCCTGTTCATCGGCACGGGTGTATCGGGAGGCGAGGAGGGCGCGCTCTTGGGGCCGTCAATCATGCCTGGCGGATCGCCGGCCGCCTGGCCGTCCATCAAACCAATCTTTCAGGCCATCGCCGCGAAAGTCGAGGACGGCACGCCCTGTTGCGACTGGGTCGGCGACAACGGCGCCGGGCACTTCGTNNGAGTCGTACCAGATCATGAAGGAATTGCTCGGGATGTCGGCGGACGACATGCACGAGGTCTTCAAGGATTGGAACAACGGTGAGCTCGACAGCTACCTCATCGAAATCACGCGCGACATTCTGGCCTTCAAGGACGAAGACGGTCAGCCCATGGTCGACAAGATCCTCGATACCGCCGGTCAGAAGGGCACCGGAAAGTGGACCAGCGTGTCGGCTCTGGACGCCGGGATCCCTTTGACGCTCATCAGCGAGGCGGTCTGGGCCCGTTGCCTCTCCGCCATGAAGGCCGAGCGGGTGGAGGCCTCGAAGGTGCTCCGTGGTCCGACGCCTACGTTCGCGGGGGACCGCAAGGCGTTTCTCAACGACCTGGCGCACGCCTTGTACGCCTCGAAGATCGTTTCCTACGCCCAAGGCTACGAGCTGATGAAGTCGGCCGCCCGGGAATACAAGTGGAACCTGAACTACGGCGGGATCGCCCTTCTGTGGCGGGGGGGGTGCATCATCCGGTCGGCCTTCCTGGGCCGCATCAAGGAGGCGTACGACGCCCAACCCAACCTGACCAATCTGTTGCTCGCGCCTTTCTTCAAGGAGCGCATCGAATCGGCGCAAGCCGCCTGGCGGCGGGTGGTGGCCACCGCGATCAGCAACGGCATCTGGATCCCAGCGCACGCGACCGCGCTCAACTATTTCGATGGGTTTCGCAACGGACGCTTGCCGGCGAATCTGCTGCAGGCGCAGCGGGACTACTTCGGCGCCCACATGTACGAACGATTGGATCGCCCGCGCGGCGAGTTCTTCCACACCAACTGGACCGGGCGGGGCGGAAAGACCGCGTCGTCCGCCTACGTGGCTTGAGTCCCGTCGGCCGAGCAGACAGATCGAAAAAAGGGGAAGCAGATGCAGCTTGAAAAATACTCACTGGGAATTGGCGACCGATTTGGACAGGAGGGGGGCGCGCAGCTGAGGGCATTCCAGAAGGCCGAACAGAACGGCGCGGTCGTGGTGCCGGTGTGGAACAAGTCGTTTCGCGAGCATTCGTTGATCGGCACCCGACCCGAAGACGTGCGGCTGGAGGCGGACAACGCGGTTCGTGCGGGCAACTGGCGGCACGGATACTACGTCGACGCCGATCACATCGGCATGAAGACGGTCGATGCCTTCATCGCGGCGAGCAATTTTTTCACCCTGGACGTCGCCGATTTCATCGGCCTGCCGGCACCGGATGCCGATGTCGCCGCCTTCGTGCGCGACATGGCGTCATTTCGGGGCGCTTTGCGTATTCCTGGGATCGAAACCGCCTTCGAGGTGACAGACGCGGTGCTTGAAAAGATCGGGCGCCACTATCTGGTGGCCGTCAGTGAGGCGGGGCGCACGTTCCGGCATATCGCCGCCGCCAAGGGCGCCGAGAACTTCGTGACCGAGGTGTCGGCGGACGAAACCACCGAACCCCAGCTGCCCTTCGAGTTGTTCTTCATGTTGGGGGCACTGGCGCGCGAAAAGATTCCCGCGCAGACCATCGCGCCCAAGTTCTCGGGAAAGTTTCTGAAGGGCATCGACTATGTCGGCGATGTTCGCACCTTTGAGCGGGAGTTCGATTCCGACCTGGCGGTCGTCAAGCACGCGATCAACGTCTTTGGCCTGCCCGCTTCGCTCAAGCTCAGCGTCCACACCGGTAGCGACAAGTTCTCGCTGTACCCGGTGATTCGCCGCGCGATTCAAAAACACGACGCGGGCCTGCACTTGAAGACCGCGGGCACCACCTGGCTGGAAGAGGTCATCGGGGTGGCGCTGTCCGGCCCCGCCGGCCTGGCGGTGTCCAAGCGCATCTATATCGATGCCCTGTCGCGGTACGACGAGTTGTGCAAGCCATACGCGACGGTCGTGGAGATCGACAAGACCAAGCTGCCGGCGCCGGCGACCGTCGCATCCTGGAGCGCGGAGCAGTTCGTCAGCCGGTTGCGCCACGATCAAACCAACCGCGACTACAGCGTGGACTTGCGACAGCTCGTGCACGTCAGTTTCAAGCTGGCGGCCGAGATGGGGGACGAATTCCGCAAGGCGCTCGGCGATGCCAGCGAGATCGCCGGCCGGTGCGTCATGGATAATCTCTACGAAAGGCACATTCGGCCATTGTTTCTGGGCACCTGACCCCTGTGGGGTGGCGGAGCCCCTTGAAGCTCCCGCGTCAGCTCGCTAATCTCCCGCAATGTTGCCTGATGGTCCTTTGCGCGAGGCGCTGACGTTTGACGATGTGTTGCTGGTGCCCGCCGAAAGCGACGTGCTCCCGAAGGATACCGATGTCCGGACGTCGCTGACCCCGGCGATCAAGCTGGCGATGCCGATCGTGTCGTCGGCGATGGACACGGTGACCGAGGCGGCGACCGCCATTTGCATGGCGCGGGAAGGCGGGATCGGGGTCATTCACAAGAACTTCTCGATTGCCGAGCAGGCTCTGGAAGTGCAGAAGGTGAAGAAGGCCGAGACCGGTGTGGTCGTCAATCCGGTGACCATCGGCGCCGACCAGAAGCTGGCCCAGGCGCTCGAGCTGATGAAGCGGCACGACATCTCGGGCTTGCCGGTGGTGGCCGCGGATGGCCGCGCCGTGGGTATCATCACCAACCGCGACGTGCGGTTCGAGCGCAACCTGGATCAGCCGGTGAGCGCGATGATGACCAAGAAGCTCATCACGGTGCCCGAGGGAACCAGTCTGGAGAAATCCAAGGAACTGCTGCATACGAACCGGATCGAGAAGCTGCTGGTGGTTGACGGCGCTGGGAAATTGCGCGGCCTCATCACGATCAAGGACATCCAGAAGGCCCAACAGCACCCGACCGCCGCGAAAGATGAGCACGGGCGCCTGCGGTGTGGGGCCGCGGTGGGCACCGGGGCGGATCGGTCGGCGCGGGTGGAGGCATTGCTGGCGGTGGGATGCGACGTGATCGTCGTCGACACCGCCCACGGACACTCCCGGGGGGTGCTCGATGCCGTCGCCGACGTGCGGGCGACCTTTCCCAAGGCGCAGATCATCGCCGGCAACGTGGCCACCGCGGAGGGCGCGGTGGCATTGGCCAAGGCTGGCGCTGACGCCGTGAAGGTGGGCATTGGCCCTGGATCGATATGCACCACCCGGGTCGTCGCGGGGGTGGGCGTTCCGCAGATCACCGCCATCAACGACTGCGCGCGCGCGCTGGAGCGCTTGGGGGTCACCCTGGTGGCGGACGGTGGCATCAAGTATTCGGGGGACGTCGCCAAGGCCATCGCGGCGGGCGCCAACACCGTCATGATTGGCAGCCTG
>PMNO01000365.1 GCA_003161835.1 Myxococcales bacterium
CTGGATGAAAACGGCCGCAATGTGAACGTGGATGATCTGTCACGGGCCACCATCTGGGGCGACCACCCCCTCGGGTTTCCGATCACCGGTCCCCTGCGAAACGTGAAGAAGTTTGAAACCGCGGATGTCCGGGCGCACTTCACGAAATTTTATGGGGCGCGAAACATGGTGCTGTGCCTGGCGGGGCCGCTCTCTCACGACAAGGTCGCGCCGTTGGCGGCGAAGGCATTCTCGCGCTTGCGTCCGGGACGGCGCGCCCGGCCACTCGCCGCCCGCGTGCGCGGCGTGGGCCCGCGTTTTCGATCGCTGCACAANNTCGGCGCTGTCTCGGGTTCTGGACGACGGGATGTCGACCCGATTGCACTACCAGATCTGCGATCAGAAGGGGCTGGCGTATCAGGTCTCGGGCGGGATCGAGCCCCTGCACGACACAGCGCTCTTGGAGGTGGATGCCGCCTGTGCGCCGGCCAAACTTCCGGCCCTGGTCACCGAAGCTTTGTCGTTGCTGGCGCGTTTTCGGACCGAACGGGTGCCCGAAGAGGATCTGGTCAAGGCCAAGAGGCGCTATCGCGGCGACATCGAGGCCGGCTACGACGATCTGGACGGGCTGTCCGGATGGTACGGCGGCACCGAGTTGTTCTACAAGCCACGCACCCACGCCGACCGCGTGCGCCGTTTCGAGGCGGTCACCGCCGAGCGGATTCAGCGGGTCGCGCGTCGGGTTCTCGATCGCAAGCGACTCACGGTGGCAGTGGTGGGAGCGCTGTCGGCCTCGGTCGAGCGCCGCGTCCGGGCCGCCATCCGCGCCTATCGATAGTTGCGGCGCCCCGTCGTCAAGGTGACGCCGTCTTGGCTTTCGCGGCTTTCTTCGACGACGACTTGCCCGGGGCCGGCGGGGTCGNNGGTGATCGTCTTCTTGCCCGCCGCCGACGCCGTGAAGGGGATCTCGAAACGCGCGGCCTCCTTGGTCGATTGGGTCAGATCCGCGCGCGCCAATTTTGGCTTGGGTAGATCCACGCCGGGATCGGCCTTGGCGGTGAGCGTGATAGGTGCGTTCTCGTTCACGTGCCAGCCGTTCTTGCCCTGTATCGTCACCGCGGCCTTGCCGGGCGCGCCGGGAGCGGCGTGGGTCGTCGCTTTCTGAACCTCGTGAGTGAGCTCGTCCGCGCGCGCGGTCAAACTGCTTGCACCCAGGATTGTCAACGCGAGCGACCAGTAGAAAGATTTCATCGATGGGATCTCCAAAGCGGAAGTTGAGCCATTGCGAGGGCGGCGGCGAAATCGAAGCCTACCTGCTTGGACGCGCAGTCGCCAAAGGTGCTTCATCCTTGAGCGGCGGCCGATCGCAACGCCATCGCGCCATCGGGCGCCCGGTCGCTGGATGGGTGCTCCGCATGCGACCGAAGGCGAAGTTCCCGGGCATTGGCGGCGGCGAGTGAGATATTGACCTTCATTGTGGGACTGAGTACGCTAGCGGCTGACATGACTACAAAACGCTTTTGGGGTCCGGCCCGCCGGGACCGCAGGTCGGTGGATCGTCGGACGGTGGATTTTTACGCGGTTGAGTTGTCCCATGGTGGTCGCTATCTACGCAGAATCAGAAATATTTCCGGAAGCGGTCTGCTGCTGGAGGATCGCCTGAACGCGCAAGTGCTGGGCGCGATCATGGAGCTCGAGCTGCCCCGGCTCGACGCCACTCCGGTTCGGGTCAAGGCCGAAATTGTGCGTATCACCCGTGCTGGACAGGTCGGCTTGCGCGCACTCGATGGTCAGCGCCTGTCGGGTGTCGGAGGAATCGTCGAACTGTGACCACGCGCGACGAGGACCGAGACGACTGGTGTAAGCTGCCGTCCCATGGCGCTCATCGACAAACCTGATCGCGCCCGGCAACTGGCGCGGGCCATCGCGTCGGACCTGACGCTGTATCACGAGTCCAAGATCCTCGAAGGGTTGGAGCGCGACACGTTGTTCGATGTCATGCGCGACGAGATCGAGGAGGGACGCGCGCTGTACAAAGGGCGTGTCACGCCGGATATTTTCGCGCTGAATATCTACGACCGCGCTCTGGTCGACGTGATGCTGAAGTCCAAGGCCCACGTCAAATCCCGCGTCTGGTAGTGCCGGCGCCCGGCCCGTCGGCGCGTCGCCTGGTGGTCGGAAGCGATCACGCCGGCCGACGGCTGGACGTGTACCTGGCGATTGTCTTGCCCGAGATCTCCCGATCGCAACTGACCCGCCACATCACGGAGGGGGCGGTCACGGTGGGCGGTGCGCGCGGTGTCCCCTCGCGCAAGGTACGCGCCGGGGATGTGATCGTGTGGTCACCGCCCGACGTGGTTCCCACCGAGATCGTCGCTGAATCGATTCCCCTGGTGGTGGTCCACGAGGATAGCCATCTCATCGTGATCGACAAGCCGCCCGGGTTGGTGGTTCACCCCGCGCCCGGGCACCCGCGCGGCACCCTCGTCAACGCGCTGCTGTCTCACGTGGCCGATCTGCGCGGCATCGGGGGCGAGCTGCGGCCGGGTATCGTCCATCGGATCGACAAGGACACGTCGGGACTCCTGGTGATCGCCAAGGACGATCAAACCATGAACGCGCTCGGGGCGGCGTTCAAGGCGCACGACATCAGCCGCCAGTACGAGGCGCTGGCCGTCGGACATCCGCCGACATCCAGCGGTCGCATCGACACGCTGTACGGTCGCGATCCGCGCGATCGCAAGAAGTTCTCCATCAAGGTCAAGACTGGCAAGCGCGCGGTGACCAACTGGAACGTCGTGGAACAGTTGGGCTCGGCGGTCCGGATTCACGTGGAGTTGGAGACAGGGAGAACGCACCAGGTGCGGGTGCACATGGCCGCTCTGGGCTTGCCTCTGCTCGGCGATCCGACCTACGGCCGCACGCCGCGCGAGCCTGCCCTGAAAGAGATAGCGGCGGCGCTCGGCCGACAGGCGTTGCACGCGCGCAAGCTCGGTTTTGCACACCCCGCCACGGGAAAGTGGATGGAGTTCAATTCCGACCCACCGGCCGATTTCGCGCGCGCGCTTGCGGGGTTGCGCGGTCTTGCTAGCGTGGGGCGATAGGCATGCGCGAAGTGCTTGTGTCCGAGGGCGGGTTCGACTTGCCGCTGATCCAGTCTGCGGCGATAGGCGACGGGTTTCGCCACGGCTTCACGACCCGACGCGGGGGAGTCAGCGCGGGGCCGTTCGAAAGCCTGAATCTCGGCGGAAAATGGGGGGACATGCCCGCGCACGTCGCAGAGAACCAGCGTCGTCTGGGCATCGCGGCTGGTCACCGCCGCCCATTTTTCGCGACCCAGGTGCACGGCGCGGACAGCGCCTGGGTGACGCGGGACGCGGCCTTGCAGGATGTCGCGCCGATGCGGGCCGACGCCCTGATCACCGCGACGCCCGGGATCGCCCTCGGTGTCTACGTGGCTGACTGCGTGCCGGTGTTGATTGCCGACGTGCGTTCCGGGGCGTGCGCCGCTGTTCACGCGGGTTGGCGTGGCACGGTGGCGGGGGTGCTGGCGTCGGCGCTGCGGCGTATGGTCGCCGAACAGGGGAGTCAGCTATCGGATCTGCGGGTGGCGATTGGTCCCGCGATCGGGCCGTGCTGCTTCGAGGTTGGTCCTGAAGTCGTCGTGGCGGTCGAGGCCACGTTCGCGACGGCGCAGGCGGCTGCCGCCATCCTGCCGGCCGGGGCGGCGGGCAGGCGGCGACCCCACGTCGACCTGTGGACCCTCAATCGTTTGGCGGCCGAGTCCGCGGGCGTGTCGCCGGGCGCCATCGACGTCGCGGGCGCGTGCACCCACTGCGATCCAGACCGCTTCTTTTCGTATCGCCGCGATCGAGGCTCGACGGGGCAGATGGTCGCGTTCATCGTTTGCGATCGGGGCTGATCGCACTGACACGCAGCCGCGGCGTCCCGTCCACACCTCAGGATCCGCGCAGCACGACGCCGTAGCGCTCCAGGATGTCACCGGTCAGCGCCGCCAGCGCGGTTTCGGCGTTGGCCAGATCGGCCACCGCGCGCGCGATCTGAACTTCGGCACTCTTGAGTTCCTGCTGGCGCAGGAGCACGTCGTTGTTGGTCGAGCGCCCCACGTCGAAACGGGCGCGTTCAGCATCCAGATTCTTTTGAGCGTATCCGACCGCCTCGCGCGCCAATTCGGCGCGTCGTGCGGCGGAGCGGGCGGCTCCCGTCATGCGCACGATGCCATCGCGAATCCCGAGCTCCAGATCCGCCAGCTCCACGTCCGCTCCTTCACGGTTCGCGCGCGCCGCCAGTTCGGTGCCGCGCGCGGCACGATTCTGGACGGGCATCTGGAAGACCAGGCCAGCCGACCAGTTGATGTTTTCAAAGCGCGCGGCCTGAGCCCAGGAATCGGTGGCATTGAGCTGCCGTCCTACCGTCCCCACGGAGCCGGTGAAGTCGAGTTGCGGGCGCACCAGAGCCTGGGCGGTTCGCAGATCGATCTCGGACAGGGCGAGGCCGGCACGCAGGGCCCGAACCTGAGGACTCGATTCGAGCGCGTGGGTGGTTTCGGTGGTGGGATCGATGTTCGGCGGGGCGGATGACGGATGTTCAATGGGTGTGATGGCCACGAAATCGGCGGGGACCGCGCGGCCGACCAGGCGTTCGAGGTCGAGGGCCCGCGCCAACAGGGCCTGTTCGGCCAGCGCCACATCTTGTTGACGATCCGCGATGGCGCGGTCGACGGCGGCGAGATCCGCTATCCCCAGACGCCCCACGTCGACGTGAGCCTGGGTGTATTTCCTTTGCTCCTCCGCCAGAGTCACCGCGGATCGGCGAATATCCAGATCGTCGCCGGCGTAACCCAACTCCCAGTAGGCGATCACGACGTCGCGAATGACGACCGCCGCGCGCGCCTGTCGGTTGAGGAGCTCCACGTCATGTGCGATGCGATTCTTGCGCAAGTTGCCGAGCGTGATTTCGGTGCCGAACCCGCGCAGCAGGGGATGTTTGAATCCGAGGCTGATGACGGTGTAGTAGGTACAGAGCAGGCCGCACGATTGGTTCAGCGCGCTGCTGCCGGTCGCGGTCTCCTGCGCAGCAAGCGAGAGGCTACCGCCGGTTTCGAGCGGGCGGGTCAGCGCCAGGTCCGCGGTGAGATTTCGCGTGGTTCCGGCGCCCGAGCCCGCCGCGGGATCGGGGTTCGCCAGGTTGATCGGCGGCACGGTCCGGCGCGCGAACGTTCCATCGGCGGTCAGCACGAAATCGAATTGACCTTCGGCAATCAGGATGTTCGCGGCGGCCAGATCGACGGCTACGCGCTCTCGCCGCAGGTCGGGATTTCCCGTCGACGCCTGCCGCAACACTTCGCGCAAGCCCATCTCGCGCTTGGATTCGACCGCGGGCGTGCTGGCGGCACCCGGGGCGGCGCTGGCCTTTGGGCTCTGGGCGCTGGCCGGCCGGTCACTGAAAAAAAAGGTTGCCAACACGATCGTGGGACCCGCCACGACGGTGATCCAGGCGCGACACATCACCCGAGGCAGCAACGGCATCAAGCGGCAGACCTTACCGCAAACCGGTCTGGGTGCACTTCCGATCCGCCGCGCGGTCGGTGGCGTCTGGTGGTAAGGATCTGACCATGGAGGCAGCGATCACGCTCCCAGCCGGCCCGTCGGCGGGTTTGTTCGCGGAGCTGGGCGGCGCGATGTTCCGCCGGGCTTCGCGGCTGGTGGGCAACGAAGCCGCTGCCGCGAGAACGGCCGAGGAATTGTTTGTCCGGTTCCTGGTGCACGGAAACGCGCAGGGGCTGGACGCGCGGGGGCGCTGGAATTGGATCTATCGGGTGGTCACCAGCCATTCCCTGCGCCAACTGGCGGACGACGTGCGGCCGGGGGCATTGGCCTTGGGACCGGACGCGGGGCCCGATGCTTCTCTTCCCGAGATGAGGGTGCTGCGGCGTATGGACGAGACGACCCAGAGCATCGCGGTGTTGGCGGGTCTGGATGGGCTGACGAACGCCGAGATTGCCGAGGTCCTGGGCCTGGGGGATGAGCGGATTCAGCGCGGAATCGTCGCCGCGGGCGCGCTCGCCGCGGGTCGCGCGCGGGAGCCGCGGCCCGACGAGCAGCCGGCGCATCCGTCGATGCTGTCACTTGATCGAGATCGCGCGCTGAACGCGGAACACCTGCTCACCTGCGAGCGGTGTCGGAAGATCGTCGACGACGGCGATCGCCTGACGGCCCGCTTCGCCGGAGCCATCGCCCCCACCGCCATCCCTCGGGTCGCGGCCGCCGTCCGCGCCGAGAGGGCGCGCGAAGCCTCCGGCCTTCGCTGGAAGCGATTGGCATGGCTGGGCGGTGGGCTGGCGCTGGTGTGCGGCCTGGCGTTGGTGGTCGCTCGGCCCCGTAGCCCCGATCGAGGGGACATACCGTACGCGGGCCTCAAGGGTGCCTCGCGCGCCCAGGCGGCGGGCATTCAAATTTCACTCGGCCACGGCGCCGAAGTGCGTCCGTTGGATCCCACCACGACCGTTGCCCCCGGGGACCGGCTGTTCTTCCGGGTACGAGCGGAGCGTCCCCGCTACCTGGAGTTGCGGGTGCGCGATCCCGATGGCGATCGGCGTTTGTTTCCGGTGGGCGGGGGCGA
>PMNO01000585.1 GCA_003161835.1 Myxococcales bacterium
GTCCGCGTGATCGCCGCGACCCATCGCAACTTGGAAGAGATGCTGCGGGACGGGAGCTTTCGCGAGGATCTGTTCTATCGCCTGGAGGTCGTTCCCATCGAGGTGCCGCCCCTGCGTTCGCGCCGAGACGACATTCCCGCCCTGGCCGAGCATTTTCGTCGCGAGGTCAACATCCGCGAAGGCCGGACGGTGCCGGGGTTCGCGTCCGAGGTGATGGACAGGCTTTGCGCGCACGATTGGCCGGGCAATGTGCGCGAGCTCGAGAATCTGGTTCAACGGCTGGTCATCGTGGCCGGCAATCGAGAAGTCACCTTGGACGACCTGCCCTCACATATGCGCCTCGACCTGGTCGACCTCGAGTCAGGACATCTGGATCTTCCGTCATCGGGGCTCGATCTGCGGATGCTCCTGACCCAGCTCGAGGATCGATTGATTGGGCAGGCCTTGACGCGCACGGGGGGCAACAAGAATCGCGCCGCCGAACTGCTGGGCATGAACCGCACGACGCTGGTGGAAAAACTCCGCCGCAGGAATGTCGCATGACCCACACCCGCGCACCCGCAGGCCCGACTGCGACGACCGAACGTCAGGTTTCCCCACCGTCATCGCGTTGACGCCGTCAAGATCCCCCGATCGTCATTCGGTTGACGGTTGCTGTGGCTTGGCGCTCGAAAAGACGCGGAATCTCGCGGTGTCGTGGCGATCACGGATGTGGCATGCGCCGTGCTGGGTATGCATGACATGCCCATAGCGAAGCGTAAGAAGGCCAACAGATTCCCGACCACTTCCAAGAAGACGCCCGCCAAGAGATCCAAGGTTGTGTTGAAAGCAGCGGTCGCCAGCCTGCCCGCAAAGCCCGCCAAGACGCCTTCGAAGAAGGACCTCATTGCGCGTCGCAACGAGTACGCGGCCAAGTTCTTTCCCTACATCGAGAAGGTCGCCCGCCGCCTCGCGCGACGCCTGCCGGCCCACGTCGAGATCGACGATCTCATCTCGTCCGGCGTGATCGGCCTGATGGAAGCAGCCGAGCGGTTCGACCCCAGTCGGGTTGACCGGTTCGAGGCATTCGCCGAGTTCCGCATTCGCGGCGCCATGCTGGATGATCTCCGTTCGCGAGACACGCTCTCGCGCGACATGCGCCGTCTGTCCAACGAGCTGCGCGATGCGACCCGCCGCCTGGAGGCCCAGCTCGGACGCACCCCGGACCAAGAGGAGATTGCGAAGCGGTTGGGCGTAGGCGTCGAGGAGCTGTACGCACGCCAGCAGAAGCTGTCCGGGTCATCCGTGGTCGGAATCGACGACGCTGGTCCAGACCTCCTGGAGCGCACCGGCGATCACACCGCCATCGATCCGTTCGAACAGGCCTCGAAGCACGAAATGACCGACCGCCTGGTCTCCGGCATCGGTCACCTGCCCGAGAAAATGCAGCAAGTGCTGTCCTTGTACTACTGCGACAACCTGAACTTGAAGGAAATCGGAGCCGTCCTCGGGGTCACTGAGTCGCGTGTCTGCCAGATTCACGGCGAGGCGACGCGCCGCTTGCGGGACTCTCTGTCCGAGATTTCCTCCGAAGCCGCAGCCTGAGAGCAACCAAAATTCCAACAATCACGCATAGCTACGTTTTTTGTTGGGGTCGGTCTTAAGATTTTTGGAGCAGCTCCGATGATGTGGGTATGGCCAACACGCCCAAGTACACCGCCCCCGGTCGAGTCTCCTCCCACTCCGCTCCGATTCCGGTCGTAACCGACCCGAACGCGGAGTTTGACGCGCGCCTGTCGCCCCGCATCGAGGCGCTGCGCAAATTGGTCGCAGCGGGTCAGTATCAAGTCAGCCCGCGCTACCTCGCGCATCGGATTATGCGCGCGTCCGGATTCAAACCAGAGTAAGCGGGCCGCGAGTCAGTCCTCGGCTTCCGATACCTCGACGCGATTGCGTCCGTTGGCCTTGGCGCGGTACATCGCCGCGTCCGCCAACCGCAACAGAACGTTCTCGCGTTTTCGCGCGGTTCCGCCCGGCGCCAGGTGGTCGCGGTAGGACGCGACTCCCAGCGACACCGTCACGTTGGGCATCGCGTGCGGATCACTCGGGTCAAATGGGTCCAAGCTGGACGCGTTCTCGATGGCGCGGCGCAGGCTCTCGGCCGCTGGGACTGCTTGACCCAGCTTCGCGCCGGGCAGAATCGCGACGAATTCGTCGCCTCCGTACCGCGCCAGGATGGATCCCGGAAGGGAGTTCTCGGTCATCACCCGGGCCACGTCCCGCAGGACGGCGCTGCCGGCGATGTGACCAAATCGATCGTTGACTGATTTCAGTTGGTCGAGGTCGATGAACAGAATCGACAGCTCGCTGCCGTCGCGATCGGCGCGAGCCAGCTCGTCCGCCAATCGAATGTGAAAGTAGCGGCTGTTGTACAACCCCGTCAGGTCGTCGACCCGCGCCAGGGTTCGGTTGCGAATGGCGTCCAGTGCATTCTGAATCGAAGACGACATGTAGGCGGCGAAGATGCGCAACAACTCTTTGTCACGGGCGGTGTAGGGGCTGTCCGACAGTCGGTTGGTCAACTCCAGAACTCCACAGATCGAGTCGCGCACGATCACGGGAACGGCCAGGATCGATTTCGGCGCAGCCTTGTGCGCTCGCGCCGGTCCCCCCGCCGACGGCGGCGGCTGCCCGCGTTCATCCACGCCCAGTACACCGACGGTGACCAGCGGATCGTCGTCCGCGATTGTTTCCGTGGAAAACGGCATGCCGGTTCGATAGACGTGTCCGCAGACGCCGCGGTCGCTCGGCAACCGCTGGCCCAGACTCTCGGCGGCCCCGGGACCGAAGGCCGCGATGAACGTCAGCCGCGGAGCTGGGGAGCCGGCCATCTTGGCGCGTGGATCATCGAGCATGATGCCGCCCGATTCCGAGGGCACGAAATCGTTGGCGCGCTCGAGGATTTCCCGCAGGGCGGCATCGAGGCGCACCTCCCAGCGTTCGCTGTCCTGATCGCGACGGATGCGGACGAAGAAATGACCAATGTCGTCGGACGAAAGCGTCAGGATGGGTTGCCCCGACGTTTCAGACGCGGCCATTGCTATCGGGGGCTCCTCGGCGGGCGGGACGTCAGTTTCCGGCACCGCTTGAAGGTAGCTCAGGCCGATGGCGCCGCAAAGGGCGCCTACCAGCTGATGCTGTCGACGTACACGGTATCGGTCCAAACACCGGTGGACCCGAACTGGACACCCATTCGAAGGATGGCGGCCGCGCCCGCCGGAACGGTCACCTTCACCGTGGTCCAGGCGTCACGCGCCAAGCCGGCGGTAGCGACCTTGGTACCGGTGAAGCGAAAGGTTCCCGTTTCGAGCACGTAGGGCTGGATGAAACCCAGCATCGCGCCCGTTGGCACGAACACGTGAAAGGTGACCAGAGAACCCGCCGCAATGGCGGGTGTCGGGGGGGAAACCTCCAAGATGTAGGTCGTGCCATTCGCGGCCGCCGTGACCAATCCGGCCAGCGAGGACCCACCCGCATAGTGTTGGGCCGTGCTCCGCTCGATGGTTGTGAACGCGCCGCTACCCGACGCCATCTTCCACAACTGTGCCGACGTTTCGAAGTTGTAGGCGGCGG
>PMNO01000049.1 GCA_003161835.1 Myxococcales bacterium
TGGCTCGAAGGCTACCTGCTCACGGGGCGCCATGGCCTCTTCAACTGCTACGAGGCATTTACCCACATCGTGGACTCGATGTTCAATCAGCACGCCAAGTGGCTGAAGGTCACGTCACACCTGCCCTGGCGTCGAAAGATCGCGTCGTTGAACTACCTCCTGGCCTCGCACGTGTGGCGCCAGGATCACAATGGATTTACGCATCAAGACCCGGGTTTCATCGATCATGTCGTGAACAAGAAGGCGGAGATAGTGCGGGTCTACCTTCCGCCCGATGCCAATTGCCTGCTGTCGGTCATGGACCACTGCCTGCGGAGCCGTCACTACGTCAACGTCGTGGTGGCGGGCAAGCACCCCGCCCCGCAGTGGCTGCCGATGGATGCCGCCATCAAGCATTGCAGCGCCGGCATCGGGACCTGGCAGTGGGCAAGCAACGATCAGGGTGTCGCTCCTGACGTGGTCATGGCCTGCTGCGGTGACGTGCCCACGCTGGAGACGCTGGCCGCGGTTTCGATTCTGCGCACTCACCTGCCTGACCTGAAGATTCGGGTGGTGAACGTGGTCGATCTCATGAAGTTGCAGCCGCGATCCGAGCACCCGCACGGCTTGAGCGACCGAGATTTCGACGACATCTTCACCACCGACAAGCCGATCATATTCGCCTTTCACGCCTACCCTGCCTTGATTCATCGCCTGACGTATCGCCGGACGAACCACGCCAACATTCACGTTCGCGGCTACAAGGAAGAGGGCACCATCACCACTCCCTTTGATATGACGGTCTTGAACGATCTCGATCGCTTTCATCTGGCCATCGACAGCATCGACCGCCTACCCCAGACCGGCGCCAAGGGCATCTACGTGAAGCAACTCCTCAGGGACAAGTTGAGCGAACACAAACAGTACATACGGAGGCAGGGGCGAGATATGCCAGAGGTTCGTGACTGGACCTGGAATGCACCCAGATGAACGCGCCCGGCCTCGTCGACCGCGCGCCATGATCGCGTTGAACGTTACGCCTTTCACCCATCGTGCTTGGAGCGTTACCAGAACGACACCTGGCGACACCCAACCCCGGGGTCCCCACCCCGAAGAAGGGTGCTGGCCCACGGCTGGTTCGATGATGTCGACACCGCGGCCCAGCACGTGCAGGCACTTGCGAGGATGAACAACGAAAAGCGCAGCGAATACTTCACGCGTGACAGCATCATGGAGCTTCTCTCGGACGATGAAATCGCGAGGGTCACCGCTGACGAATCAGCGGCATCTCTCGTGGACGGGGACGAGTACATCGACCTTGAGCAGCTCGATCAAGGTGTACGCACGGTCATGGGCGGGACAGCCGCTATCGCGGTGGGGCGTGTGGTCGCCAAGAAGGCCATCCAGCAAAGCACATGGGACCATGTGGTGGCTCGATTGGCGTCACGTCGTATCGTCCCGGTGCACTCAGGAGCGTCGAGTGGCTCGCGCGATCGCGATCTGCCCATTTCCCCCAAGGCCTGACACGCGCCGCTTCGCCGCCGACGCGCGAATCCACCATTCGCACACCAACACCCGCAATGAACCAGCTTGAGTCTATCGCTCATCGGCTCATGCTCCAGCGGGGCCTCTTGCCAGAGTTCTCAGCCGCGGTGGTGGGGGAGACCGGGCGGATCCTGGGGGCCCCCGCGGCGTCGGGAGCCGACGTCCGTGACCTGCGCGCTCTTCTTTGGGCGTCGATCGACAACGACACGTCGCGCGATCTGGACCAGCTGTCCGTCGGCGAACCGGTGGAGGGCGGTGCGGTGAAGGTCCTCGTCGCCGTCGCCGACGTTGATGCCGTCGTCAAGCGACGCTCCGCGATCGACGAGCATGCACGAACCAATACAACATCCGTCTACACGGCCGCGGGAATCTTTCCCATGCTGCCGGAGCGACTCTCGACAGACCTCACGTCTCTTGGGGAGGCCCAGGAGCGCCTGGCCATCGTGATTGAAATGGTGGTCGACGCGGACGGGACGATGAAGCAGTCGGATGTGTACCGCGCGGCCGTTCGCAATCACGCGAAGCTGGCGTACAACTCAGTCGCCGCCTGGCTCGGCGGCGCGGCGCCGGCGCCTGCCCGCGTCGCGGCGGTGCCAGGGCTTGAAGCTCAACTTCGATTGCAGGATCGCGTCGCGCAGGCCATGCGGGGGCTGCGCTACCAGCATGGAGCCCTGAGCCTGAATACGCCCGAGGCCGAAGCCGTGTTCAAGGGCACGGAGCTCACCGACCTGCGCCCAGACCAGCCGAATCGGGCCAAGGAGCTGATCGAGGACTTCATGGTCGCGGCGAACGGCGTCACGGCGCAGTTTCTCGCGCGGCACGGCTTTTCTTCACTGCGACGGGTGCTGCGGTCTCCAGAGCGATGGGACCGGATCGTGGCACTCGCGGGGACCTTCGGTGACCGGTTGCCGGATGACCCGAACGGCGAGGCGCTCGGCCTCTTTCTCACCAAACGCCGAAGCGAGGATCCCGCACGATTTGCCGACCTGTCGCTCTCGGTGGTCAAGCTGCTGGGCCGCGGTGAATACGTGCTGGAGTCTGCCAGCCAGACGCCGGAAGGCCACTTTGGTCTTGCCGTGACCGACTACACGCATTCCACNNGCAAGTCGGCCGCGGCCTTGCTCCTCGCCGCGCGGATCGGCGAGGTGTTCGACGGGTTGATCACGGGCGCCTCGGCCAAGGGAACCTGGGTCCGCATTCTTCACCCCGCCACCGAAGGAAGGATAGTGCGTGGCTTCCAGGGCCTCGACGTCGGCGATCGGACTCGCGTCGAGTTGGTCCACACCGATGTCGAGCGCGGCTTCATCGACTTCTCGCGGGCCGGTGCGGCATGAACCAAACGCGCGCGACGCCTCATCATCCGCTCGCGTACCAGAACCAGGAGTTCCTCGATAGCGACGAAGCGCGCCCACTGCGCATCCTCGCGGAGTATCTGGAGCCGTTGGCGAGCTTTCACCGTGAGAACGTCCAGGATACCATCGTGTTTTTCGGCTCCGCGAGGCTCGCGCTCGACGGTCCGCTCGGCCGCTACTACGAGGACGCGCGCGAGCTCGCTCGACTGGTCACCACCTGGTCGAGGAGCATCTCGTCCCAGGCCCAGCGGTACGTCGTGTGTTCGGGTGGCGGGGGTGGGATCATGGAGGCCGCCAATCGTGGGGCGTCCGAAGCCGGCGGCAGGACAATCGGCCTCAACATCGGGCTGCCGCACGAGCAGCTCCCCAATCCGTATGTGACTCCGGAGCTGTCGTTCGAGTTCCGTTACTTCTTCATGCGCAAGCTGT
>PMNO01000362.1:0-484 GCA_003161835.1 Myxococcales bacterium
CCGATTCCCGTCAGGGGATAGCTGTTGTACAGGTGATCGGGCGGGAGCTCCCCCTTCCAGATCGCCAAGGCTTGTTCGAAATCGGCCCGAGCGGCGGGAGCTTGTCCCAACGCCAGCCGGATCTCGCCGCGGTTGTGGATGTGCAAGGCCAGATCGGGATGCTGGCGGCCGAGCGCGCGCTCCAGGATCTCAATCGCGCGCTGATTTTGCTCCAACGCCTCGGCGTTGCGGCCGAGCGCCTGTAACGCGGTCGCAACGTTGCCCTGTGACAGCGCAACATCCCAGTGATCGGCCGGCAGGACAGACCGCTTTGCCAGCAGTCCCTTCTGATTCACTTCCAGTGACTCGGCNNGAGCTCCCCCTTCCAGATCGCCAGGGCATGTTCGAAATCGGCCCGGGCGGCGGGAGCTTGTCCCAGCGCCAGCCGGATCTCGCCACGGTTGTGGATGTGCAAGGCCAGGTCGGGATGCTGGCGGCCGAGCGC
>PMNO01000362.1:533-9770 GCA_003161835.1 Myxococcales bacterium
TCCGCGCGCGGAACGAACCGTTGCAATTCATCCAGGTGTCCCGTCGTGCCCAAAAAGGACACCTTGTCGACGGCGGCCTCCGCCAGCAATCGATCGTGGCGCGACCCCTCCGCCACCAGCATCGCCTCGTTCAGCGCGGACTCCGCCGATTCATTGGGTGCCGACAAGTACTCGACGTGGCCCAACGTCGCCAGCGCCTCGGCGAGCAGCGGCTCGNNGCTCGTAACCGATCGCCCGCGCCGCGGCAACCAGCGGGACCGCGCGATTCGTGGCCTCGACCAGCCGGCCGGCCCCGTGCAAGGCCTTGACCTCCGCCAACCGCTGTCGCAGCGATTCGACCTGGGCCCGTGTCTCGCGGTCATCAGGCGGGCGCACCACCGCCCTCAGCACCCGCACATCGGCGCACCGGTTCACCGGCGCCAGGGCAGAAGCCGCCATGATGGACCGCGAAACCACATCCCCGTCGGGGGACGAAAACAGATCGGTCAGCGCGCGTAGCTCTCCTTGATTGTCCTTCAAGCACGCCATCCGAAGGTCCAGCACCTCGCTTGACTGCTCGCCACGAAGGTGAGTCGCCTCGCACGCGTCCGCGTACATGCGCTCCCACGTCGCGGCGTAGTCGTCCAGGATCGCGCGCACGCGTGCGAAGGCTTCCGCCGCGTAACCCTTGCCGCTTCCGGCGAAGGCCCGACGAACCGCTTCGCTGCGGGGCCCATCCCAGATACCCGCCAACTGTTGCGCCGCTCCTCGACACAGGGGGGGACGCGAGATCACCTGGACCGCCCTCACGGTGCCCGCCAGCACCACTGCGCCGGCGACGGCCATCATGAGTCTTTTGTGCCCCCGGATGAAACGAACGACCCGCGTCGCCATCCGGATCGGGAAAGGCGCCGGCCGCGCAACCTCCGCGGCCGCCAGCCGCCCCGCCACCGCGACCGCGGAGGGCGGTCGCTGGGCCGGCTCGATATTCACACAATCGGCCACCAGCCGGGCCAGCTCCTCCTCGACCGCGCTCGCCCCCGCGGCGGGCTCCACCAAATTCAGACGGCTACCATCGGAAACCCAGGTGGGCCGCACACCGGTCAGGACCTCGTGCATGATCATGCCCAGCTGAAACACGTCCGAACGCATGTCGGATCGTTCGCCGCGCGCCGCCTCGGGAGGCATGTAGGCAGGCGTCCCCCCGTGGACGGTCGTTTGATCGCCGCTTTCGATCGCGAGCCCGAAGTCCGTGAGCACCAGCCGGCCGTCCGCCAGGCGCAGGACGTTTTGCGGCGTCACGTCCCGGTGGATGATGGCGACCGCATGCATCGCCGCCAATCCCGCGCACAGCTGGCGGACGTCGCGCAAACGTTCGGCGAGCGTCCGGGCCATCGGCACCGGCGCGCGCAGCAAGTCCCGCAAAGATCCGCCGGTGGCCAGTTCCATGGTGACGAACCAATGCCCATCCGCGCTGCCCAGCTCGAACACCCGGCACACGTTGGGATGCCCGATCGCGCGCGCCACCTTGACCTCGCGGGCCAGGCGCTTGATCCAGCTCTTCTCGCGCGCGCGCTGCGCGTGCAAGACTTTCACGGCGATGAGCTCGCTCAGAATGCGATCCCAGGCGCGGTAGACGGTGCCGCTGCCGCCTTCGCCCAACACCACCTCGATCTGATATCGTTCCGCCAGAACCGTTCCCGGGCGCACCTCCTCGAGCTGTCGAATGCGCGCCCCTCCCGCTACCGCCGTGTGCTCATCGGCCGGGACCGAAAGTTCGCCGGGTTCGCCCGACCACTCGTCCTCATCCGACGACGACCGCGTGAGCGGCACGGCCGGCTCGACCGGCAAGCCATCGTCCGCGCTCGTCGCGCGCGACGCGGCATCACTTTCGCGTTTCGGTTTTTCCCCGCCCCTCAAGACAGACAAACGGTATACCCTAATGCACTCAGGTATGGTGATTCGCGATTCGTTGGTTCCCCTCGACGGTATTAGCCAAACAGTTCCCACCCGGCCGGCCGGCCGCGACGTCGGGCGCACGGCCACTTTGGCCTTGGTGGGCAGCGCGGCTGAAATTGATGGTTTGGCGCACGCCCGCCTGATGCCGATCTTCGGCGCGGGCGCCGAGATCGGTCGGCGGCCTCCCCCGGGGCGCACGCGCACCGTGGTCACGTTGAACGACCGATCGGTTTCCAGCTATCACGCCCAGATCACGCTCGAAGGTGATGCCTTCGTGATTGAAGACAAGGGCAGCACGAACGGCACGATGGTCGACGGCCACGCCATCATCGAGCGGACGGCCTTGCGCGAGGGCTCGGTGTTGTTCCTGGGATCCCAGGTGTTGGTGTTTCGTACCATGACCAACGCCGAGATGGCCGCGGTGGAAGCGGACATCGCCGATTCCTTCGCGCCCGTCGCGACGCTGGCTCCCGCCCTGGCGATCATCTGCGCAAAACTCAGGCGCCTGGCTCCCTCGCCCACCGAGCTGTTCCTTCTGGGCGAGACCGGGGTGGGTAAGGAAGTCTTCGCCAACGCCATCCACGCCCTGAGCGGTCGCCGCGGCCGCATGCTGGCCGTCAACTGCGCGGCATTGCCCCGGGAGCTCGTCGAGAGCGAGCTGTTCGGCTACGAGCGCGGCGCCCACTCCACCGCCAAGGATCGAAAACCGGGATTGATCGAGGCCGCCGACGGTGGAACTCTGTTCCTGGACGAGCTGGCGGAGATGCCGCTCGACGTGCAAAGCAAGCTGTTGCGCTTTCTGCAGGATCGCAAGTACATGGCGATCGGGTCCACCCGCCTGGAAACCGCCAACGTCCGGATCATCGCCGCTAGCAGCCGCGTGGCCGGAGCGCGAGGGACGCCGATGATTCAGGACGCCCTGCTGGGACGCCTGGGGGCCCAACCCATTCTGCTACCGGCCCTGCGGGAGCGGCGGGAGGATCTGGGGCGCCTGGTTGCGTACTTTCTGGGCGCCGTGGGCTGCAACCGCCCGCTCACCCCCGAGGCGTTCCAGTCTCTCTTCCTGTACAGCTGGCCCCACAACGTCCGCGAGCTACAAAAAGTGATCACCGAGGCCGAGCTACTGTCGCGAGATGAAGATGCCATCGGCCTCGATCACCTGCCCCCCACAATCGTGGACGCACTGGACCGGACGATCGGCTCCGGACCGATTTCGCGCGCGACCGGCGCGCCTCCGCGGGTGCGCCGGCCAGTCCCCAGCGCCGAAGAGTTGCGTGCGCTGATGGTGCAATTCAACGGCAACGTGGCGCACATCGCCACTCATCTCGGGCGGCAGTGGGCGGTCATCTCGCGCACCTTGCGCCGTTACGGGATCGATCCGGCGGAATACCGCCCCGCGGGCGCCCCCGAAAGTCTCGCCCAAGGTGACAGCGACGACAGCAACGACGGCCCAGGTACGGCGTCCGACCAAAAATCCGCGCCGATTCCGCCCGGCGGCGCCCTCCGCAGCGCCGGCTCGATTGTTCCCGACGGCGGCCCCCATGACGGCGATGATGGACCCGACGAGGACGGCGATACCCTCGCTTGACACCGCCGGCCGTATACTCGGCCGATGCCGTCCCTCGATGTCCCCTCCCCCGCTGTTTCCCCCCCACCGACTCCCGGCGCCGCAGAGGGGGATCTCGCCCGCGATTCGCGCGCCCGCGTCCTGCTACGTCAGGGACGTGCGCGACCGCTTTGGTTCGGACATCCCTGGGTCTACGCGAACGCGATTGGTCGCGTGGAAGGAGATGCCGCGCCCGGAGATATCGTGTCGCTGTGTGATCACGACGGAAGGGTGATCGGACGCGGCATCTTCAATCCGCGCTCGCAGATCCCGGTGCGGCTGTTGTCCCGTCGGGATGAGCCCATCGATGCGGCGTTCTTCCGCGCCAGTATCGCCGCGGCCCGCGCGCTGCGCGTTCGCCTGGGGCTGCCGTCCTCGGCGACCACCGCGTATCGGCTGATCAACAGCGAGGGGGACAACCTGCCGGGCCTGGTGGTGGACATCTACGACGACGCGGCCGTCGTTCAGATCACGACCCTGGGGATGGCGATGCGCCGGGCGATGCTGTTCGACGCCCTGGAGGCGGAGCTGGCGCCCCGCACGATCTTCGAGGCCGCCGCTCAGAGCTACGCCGAGCTCGAAGGGTTTTCCGCCACGTCACGCGTCGCGCGCGGCGTGTCGCGCACGCAGGTTTCGTGTCGCGAGGACGGGATCACCCTCGAGGTGGAACCCCTGTCCGGCCAGAAGACCGGGATGTTCATCGATCAGCGGGACAACCGCGTCCGGGTCGGGGCACTGGCCCGCGGCGCGCGGGTCCTCGATTGTTACGCCTACGCCGGCGGCTTCGGGCTCCAGGCGGCCCGTGGCGGGGCGGCGTCGGTCACCGCGGTCGACAGCTCGTCGCGCGCGATCACGCGCATCGGCGCGCATGCGGCGGCGAACGGACTGGCCATCGAGGCCATCGAAGCCGACGTCTTTCGCTTCCTCGAGACCGCGACGCCGGGCGGATACGATCTGATCGTGGTCGATCCCCCGAAATTCGCGCGGGCGCGCAAAGATCTGGAAGCCGCGCGCAAGGGCTACGAGCGCCTGAACGCCCTGGCGCTGGCCGCCTTGGCGCCCGGAGGCTTCTTGGTGACCTGCTCCTGTTCGCAGAACGTCGACGCCGTCGAATTCGAACGCATTCTCGCCGCGGGCGCCAAGCAGGCCGGCAGGCCAGTGCGAATCTTCGAGACCCGCGGTGCCGCGGCCGATCATCCGTTGCCCGCGGGTTTCACCGAAGGCCAGTACCTGAAGGTCATCTTCGCCTACGCCTCCTGATGCCACACGGATAGCCGCGCGGGTGCCGTCACGACCTCAAGGCACCGGTTGGACGCCCGTCGGCGCGCCCCGCAAATGAAGGATGTAGTAGACCAGCATGGCGATGATCATCGCGAGCGATACCCACTCGAAGGGAATGCGGCCGAACAATTTCCACCGGCGGCCGAAAAATCTTCCGCGCGATCGGAGAAAGATCTGTTCCTGAATTTGGGGCAAGAAGGAATCCGGAGCGGCGTGTTTCAACCGTCCGAGCCCACCCACGGCGCGCCGAAATTCCTCCAGCTCCGTCCGACACTGAATACAGATCGCCAGGTGATGTTCCAGATCGCTTTTCTCCGTGGCGCCCAGATCGCCGTCGACAAAGCTGGAAAAAAGTTCGGCTGCGCTCTGATGATCCATGCTGGTTGGTCTCTGGCGCGTCCTCGCGCCGCCTAGCGGGTCCGCCGGGCCAGATATTCCTTGATCGTCATGCGCGCCCGGTGCAATCGCGACTTGATGGTGCCCTCGGGCAGTCCGGACACTTCGCCAATCTCCTCGTAGGACAGCTCCTCGACATCGCGCAAGACAACCAGCAACCGATGCTCCTCGTCCAGGGTCTCGATCGCCTCTTGCATGAGTCCCTCCAGCTCCGCGGCCTCCAATAGCACATCGGGCGCGTCGATATGCGCTTGCAGGGGCGCGCGTCCCGCGTCGGCCATCTTGTCTTCCGGCATGTCGTCCAGCCCGCCGCCGTCCGTGCGCCGCCGCGACAGGTACTTGATCCGGTTCTTGCAGTGATTGGCCGCGATGCGCAGCAGCCAGGTGGAAAACTTGGATTCGCCGCGAAAACTATCGACGGTCTTGAACACGGTGACGAATACTTCCTGGGCGAGATCCTCCGCCTCGGCGCGGTTCCCGATCATGCGATAGACCAGGCTGAAGACCTTGTCGCCGTGGGAGCGCACCACTTCGTTGAAGGCTTGCTCATCGCGTTCCTTGAGCCGCGAGATGAGCAGGCGTTCCGCCACGCTCATCTCGAAGGGCGCCCGTCTGCCGAATCGCGCACGTCCGACCTGGACCCGACGCCGCAGACCGAGGGTGGCCTCCACGTTTCTACTGACAGTCGCGCGAATCGAAAGTTCCCGGGAACTTGAAGAAATGCCATGCCGACCGGCACAGTCTAGTGCACTGCTGACGCTTTATGGCTGGGGCACGAACAAACGCAACCCCACCGCGATGAACGTCAGTTTCTGATTGCCGGTCACGTCCTGGCGAAAACCGAAGTCCACCGCGCCCAGCTCGGAGATACCCGCCAGGCCGCCAGAAAGGTAGCCGTGCTCCGAGCCACCGTCGCGGCCCCCGCCCGCGCGAAAGACCACCCGCCGCTGGAACACGTATTCCGCCCCACCCCCCACCGTGGTGGTCACTCCCCGATTCGGGTCCGTGGTCGTGAAGTCATGCACGCCATCAACCGCGATCACCAGATCCGCGGTCGGAGTAAACGCGATCCCGTACCCCACTCCCACTGGGGCCTGGACCGTCGACAAATCGCGCAGGTTGTACCCGGCCACGCCGACGGTCAGCATCGATCCCGCCCGAAAAATCACGCCGGCGTCAGCCGTGAATCCGGAATGACTGCTGCGTCCATCGGCCTCGACCGGCCCCCCGGACACGCGCAAGTATTTGCCGCTGATTCCGACCAGCAGGTGCTCGCCAAAGGGAAACGACAGCGCGAGGCCGGGCTCGTGCCCGATCAGATGACCTCCCCCCGATGGCGAACCGGTTCGATACGAATAGAAGAGGCCCCCCGCCAGATTGAACCCGGACGTCGAATCGACGGCCGACGTGTGGACCACGTGCCCTAGGCCGCGATCGACGTACTGGTACCCGCCCTCGACGGTGTAGACGCGCGCCAGGGACATCCCGGCGGGGTTCACCAACGGCCCCTCGTCGCCCCGCGCGTCGGCTCGTCCGGCGCCTCCCATCGCCAAGCCCCGCGTTCCAAGGTAGTCCGGGAACGCGCGCACACCACCCGGTGCCAAGACCGTCAACATCGCCACGGCCACCGGCGCGGCCAGGCGCCCGCGTTTCATCGGACCGATTGTAGGGGGTCCCTCCCGGACGTCCAATATTCCTGTGCCAGGCTCGTGAACCCGTCCGCACCGACGATCACGTGGTCCAGGACCGCGATGCCGCACAGCTCGCCCACGTCCCGCAGGCGCGCCGTCAGATCCAGATCCTGGCGCGACGGTGACGGGTCGCCGGACGGATGATTGTGACAAAAGATGACCGCCGCGGCGCCGCCGCGAATCAAGGGGCGGAAAACATCGCGGGGATGAACCTCGACGCCGGTGAGCGAGCCGCGCGCCAGGCACGCTTCCCAAAGGAGACGGTGGCGGACATCCAGCGCCAGACCCCAGAATTCCTCGACGGCGCAGACCGAGAGGCGCGCCCGGAGGTGCATCCAAACGTCAACGGCGGAGCCGATGCGCTGTCCGCGCTCTGGGCGCTCACCGACCGACCGCCGGCCGATCTCGAGGGCGGCCACGATCGCCGCGCCGCGCGCCGGGCCGATCCCCGGCTGATCACGGAGCTCGTCGAGCGATGCGCGCGCCAGGCCGGACAGCCCTCCCTTGCGCGCCAGCAAGGCTTGGGCGACGGCGACCACGCTCATACCGACCGTGCCGGAGCCAAGGACGATTGCCAACAATTCGGTGTCGGACAGCGGCCGGGGTCCGTGAGCGACCAGACGTTCGCGCGGTCGCGCGTCCGGGGATGGGACAGTCGACAAGGGCATGCGATGACTCATCGCAACCGCCATGCCACAGCCCGACATGACCGAAAATCGGGCGAGCACAATTCGAAACTATTGCTAGCACTGGCAAAAACCCTATGTTAGTTTCTCCCCATCGCCTGTGCTTTGCGGCTACGTGCCGCACCGGCGAACGGGGATGCGGGCCCTGCAGGACGCGGCCCCGAAATGACGGTGGCACGGTGGCCGGTAGGTAGTAGGTAGCGGTTGTGGCGGGCGCGCTGGCGTCGGATGGTCGACGCACCGAGCGCGGGCCGTAATAGGTATAGGAGTAAAGCCTGAGTTCCCATGATTTCTTGAAAGGCTCGCCGGCGTTGGCCGATGCTGAGCCGAATCTTTCCTTATCGTCATCCGAATCCGAACCCCCTGTTGCCAGCGAAGAATCGGTTCCGCTGGCGACGGCCGATCGTGATTTGGTCGGCCATCGACCGGTCGCGATCGCCGATCCGGACGACGGTATCCCGACGGTCGTGATTCGCCGTTCGGCGGTGGACACGCCGTCCGCCCGGCGGCTGGTGGGCGCCGTCGAGCCCCGCGTCCCGATGTCGGCGGCGTCGATGAACGTCATTTACGCCACGGCCGAGCCCACGTCGCCGCCATCGCCCGCGTTGCAGGTGGCGCTGGAAAAGCTGCGTGACGTTTTCAAGCTGCGCGGATTGCGCGCGGGCCAGGCCGAGATTATCGAATCCGTCCTGGCCGGACGCGACACGTTGGCCGTCATGCCGACGGGCAGCGGCAAATCCCTGACCTACCAGCTGCCGGCCTTGGTGTTGCCGGGACCGACGATCGTCGTGTCGCCGCTCTTGGCCCTGATCGAAGACCAGGTTGGCAAGCTCGTGGCCGCCGGTGTTCCCGTCGCGCGCATTGATTCCACGCGAACCGCCAAGGAGCGTGCCGCCGATCTCGAAGCCGTGCGCGCGGGCAAAATCAAATTGGTCATCATCACGCCTGAATCCATCGGCTCGCCCGCGGTCCAGGCGGCGCTCGAGGGCGTGAAATTTTCCCTGTTCGCCGTCGACGAGGCCCACTGCGTGTCGCAATGGGGGCACGATTTCCGTCCGTCATACCTGGGGCTGAGACGGGCTGCGCAGATCCTCGGCCGTCCCCCGATCTTGGCGCTGACGGCAACGGCCACCCCCGCCATCTCCGATGACGTGCTGGTGCAGTTGGGCATGCGTGACGCCAAGGTGTGTCGGGTCTCGTTTCACCGACCGAACCTGGCCTTCGACGTGCGCAAGGTGGCGGGCGAGGCCGACAAGCTGCGCGTGCTGGGCAAGCTCATCCAGCGTTTGCGCCGCCCTGGCATCGTGTATTGCGCGACGGTGCGTGCGGTCGATGACCTTTACGTGGCGTTGCGCCACGGCAAGATTCCGGTCGAGCGCTACAACGGCAAGATGACCGGCGACGAACGCGAAAAGGCGCAAGCGTCGTTCATGCAATCCGGCCGCAAGGTCGTGATGCTGGCGACCAACGCCTTTGGGCTCGGCATCGATAAGCCGGACATTCGTTACATCATTCACTATCAAATGCCCGGATCCCCCGAGTCCTACGTTCAGGAGGCGGGACGTGCGGGCCGCGACGGTAAGCCCGCGCGCTGCGTGCTGCTGTTTCAGCCTGAGGACATCGCGATTCAGGAGCACTT
>PMNO01000291.1:0-289 GCA_003161835.1 Myxococcales bacterium
TAGTCGTTGTTGCTGGTCCCGTTCCCCAGCATGAACGTGATCGATCGCGTCATGTCACACTGGAAGGCGAGCCTCATCAGGTCCACCAGCATCGGCATGTGTTTTTCCAAGATGGTGCTCGGCGTGACGCCTCGGTCGAAGTTCAAGACCTCGCCCGCCACGGGCTTGGTGCCCGGCATGCAGCCGGCGCTCAGCGCGGATGATGATTGATTCTGGATCTGCAACTCGAGGGCACGCACGGACGTGGCGTATTGATCCAGTTTCTGCTTGTCAGTGGCGCTGAGCTTGG
>PMNO01000291.1:298-7320 GCA_003161835.1 Myxococcales bacterium
CACAAGCCGTTGTCACCCTGGAGCCCCAGTTGCAACGACGGGAATTTCGGCTGGGGCGAACCGGCGGGGTTCAAATAGGGCAACAGCAGTTGATCCATGCTGGTCCGTGCGGTGGACGTCAGATTGCCGTTCACCGAGAGGAAATTGAGGAACATTCCGCAGCCGGCGCCGTGATCGCCGGGGGGATTGCCGGGGATGGCTATGGCCTGGCAGTCGGTCCCCGAGACGATCAACATCTTCTTGCGAATGGCTTCGAGCGGCATTGAAATCGGCGTTGCCACCCAGTCCGTGACGCCGGCCTGGCTGCCCTTTACCGGCGTCCATTGCGGCATGTTCAGTCCGTTCGGGATGAACCAAGCCATGAATCGACGGGGCGCGGTGATCGCGGCGGCACCTGCCCGTCGCGTCCAAAGGGCGGAGGCCAGGAAGGGCAAAGCGACCGATACACCGCCGGCACCCTTGAGGACCAGGCGGCGCGATATTTTGGGCGATGTCTTGGCGTTCATGTCCTTCTCCCGGTTCAAATAGGTCGACATTTACGGACCCTCTCCGCGGCTCGTACGAAATGCATCGCTGTTGGCAACCGCTCGAAGGAGATCGGGCCAGGTGGCATTGGCCTTCACGAGCGGATTGGCCATCCCCATCAGGTAGGCTCTCCCCGCCGGATTTTCGAAGCTGCGGCCAACCGCGAACGTCATGGCCTGCTTCGCAATGCACCAGGTCAGCCGCGGGTCCTTTGCCACCAGGTTGGAAAGCTCGATGGGTCCCGAGAAGGTCGTGCCGTCGACCATCGTGGCGCTAGCGTCGATTGCCAGACCCTTGTCCGTGGTTCGATACAGCCCCACGGCGTCGTAGTTTTCAAGCGACAGGCCGTATGGGTCGATCAAGTTGTGACAGGTCGCGCAGAACGTCTGCTGGCGATGGGTGGCCAGGACCTGGCGCGCGGTACCGGTTCCGAGGGCCGGCAGCTCCGGAATGCCCGGGGGTGGCGCCGCCGTCCCGTCGCAAAGAAGATTCTCCAAGATCCAGACCCCCCGCTTGACGGGCGACGTTCGGTTCGAAAGCGAGGTCACCGCCAGGAACGTCTCTTGCGTGAGGTAACCCATGCGCTGGGTATTGCCGGTCAGGCTGACCTTGCTGAAGGTTGCTCCGCCCGGGGATGTGATGCCGTACTGCTTGGCCAGACGATCATTGACGAAGGTGAAGTCAGCGGTCACCAGAGTGGCCAGGGGCTGCTTGTCGGTTATGAGGGACGAGAAAAAGAGGCCCGTCTCCTGGGCCATCGAGAGGCGGAGGTTGTCGTCGAACGTGCCGGCAAAGCTATCGTCCGGAGCCACCAGGGCGCTGTCCCGCAATGACAGCCACCGACCGGCGAAGTTGTCCACGAAGGCCTGCAACCTGGTCTTGTCCGCCAGCAGGCGGTCGATCTGGCTGTTGTAGTCCGCACCCGCCGGGGCCAGCTTTCCCGCGGCCGCCGCCGTCATGAGCTGCGGGTCGGGCATCGTGGATCCCAGAAAGTAGGACAGCCGGGTGGCCAACTCGTAGTCATTTATCTTGGTTGGAGTGGTCTGGGCGGCGGGAACGGACGTTTCCAGGCGAAACAGAAAATAGGGCGAGAGCAGCACGGCCTTGAGCGCCGCCGAAAGCCCGGGCGTTGGGTCCATGTGGCCGGTGGCGATCTTGGTGGCCACTGCGACGACCTGCGCGACCTCATCGGTGGTGGCCGGGCGCCGGAACGCATTCGTCATGAACGGCTGCAGGATGGCCGGCAGACAAGTGGCCATCGTGNNCTCGTCAACGAGCCCCTGCGCCGCCGCCTGCACTTGCGCGAACAGAAAATCGGAAAAGACGAGCGTCTGACCGTTCGTGTCAAACAGCTCGTTGACCTCGTCCGACGGGAACATGTACTTCTCGCTGGCCTTGGTCATCGTTCCAAGCAGGTCGCGAACGGTGTTGTCGTATTCGGCATTGTTCAGGCGCCGCAACACCACCCGTCCGGGGTCGACCGTGGTGGAGGGAGTCAGGTTGTCCCATAGACCGACGACCTTCCCGTTGACCGCCACGGCTCCCACGCCCGTGGTAGGAGCGCCGGGGGTACCGGGGGTACCGGGAGTTCCGGGAGTTCCCGGGGTGCCGGGAGTTCCGACGCCCGAGGCGCCGCCACTCGAACCCCCGGGGTTGCCGGCTCCCGAGGGCGCCGACGCGGACCCTGATGGCCCTTTGGGAAGACTCGATACGCCCGTACACCCGGCGGAAAGGGCAATCATGCCCATGACCAGGCCTTTGCAAAGACCGTTGCGACCGATTTCTTTCCGCATCTCGGGGCCCTCCAGTTGAATTCTGCTGCCAGTCGGGGGGTAGTAGTTTGCCCCAGGTCGTCTCGGGACGCACCTCGACTGGCTGGGTGTTAGGGTGCAGCAAGCCCCTGATTGGGTCCTAACTGCGGTAGCGCGGAGCTGCGGGCTGGGCCGAGGGTGTTGGCCACGCCGCTGTGTCGGGCAGGAGGGGGATGCCGCCCCAGGGCCCCGCTCGGCCGGCCAAGGGCGCCGCGGGCGACGGGGAAACGAGGGGCCCCTACCCGCTATCCACCTCTTGTAGCTCCCGACCGCTGATTCCAAGGAGGTACAGGATGGCATCCAGGCCGGAAGCCGAGATATTGGTGTCCGCCGCCTCCCGCAGCTTCGTTTTGGCGCGAAACGCGATGCCCAGGCCGGCCTTCTCCAGCATCAGAACATCGTTCGCGCCATCGCCGACCGCTATCACCTGATCGAGGAGCACGCCCTCCAGCTGGGCGATCAGCTCCAGCAGTTCGGCCTTACGCTGCGCGTTGACGATGGGACCGACCACCCGGCCGGTGAGCTTGCCGCCCTCGATTTCCAGGTTGTTCGAGAACGCGTAATCGATGCCCAGGCGTCGTTTCAGAGCATCGGCCGCCCGCGAGAAACCGCCACTGATGACGGCCGTGCGGAAGCCCAGGCGCTTGAGCACGCGAATCAAGGTTTCGGCGCCCTCCGTCAGCGGCAAATCGTTGGCGATCTGGTCCAGGACCTTGACGTCCAGACCGGCAAGCAGCGCCACCCGCTGGCGCAACGATTCGTCGTAGTCCATCTCACCCTGCATCGCGCGCTCGGTGATCCTCGCGACGGCGTCGCCAACGCCGGCCGCTCGCGCCAGTTCGTCGATCACCTCGATGCGAATCAAGGTGGAATCCATATCCATGACCACCAGTCGCTTCGATCGGCGGTACAGGCTTTCTCGCTGCAAGGACACGTCGAAGCCGGCGTTGGTGGCAACCGCCAGCAACGAGCGCTTGAGAACCTCCCGATCGCGGCCCAGCGGCAAGGACGCATGGATTTCGACCGAGGCCAGCAGACCTTCCGAGAGACGCGAAATCTTTTCGATATTGGCGCCCTCGCTGGCCAGCGCCTTGGCCAGCGCGTGCAGGTGATTGGCACCGAGCGATCGCCCGATCGCGGTGATCACGTAGCGGCGCCCCGCCTCGACGGGGGTGACGCCCGACGCCGCGCCCGGCGCCGGCGCCGGCGCCACCGGCTTGAAGTCCAGCTCCATCCCTAGTTCCTTGGCCGCGAACAGCAATTCCTTGAGGACGTCGCGCGCATGGGAAAGGCCGACCAGGAGGCACAACGTCAACTGGCCCTGCACCACCACCTGCTCGATGTCGTGCAGGGTGGCGCCCTGGTCGGACAGGATGCCCGTCAAGGTGGCGGTGATCCCGGCGCGGTCGCGCCCGGTGACGGTGATGAGGACGCGGTCGTTGGTGTCGGTGTCGGACAAGGCGCGGGCAGTTTAATCGGTGGCCAGGGCGCCGCAACCGATGAATGTGGCCTTGCACCGCAGGGTCCGCGCCGCGCCGGCGCGGCATCGGGCTTCATCATCACTACAGATCAATTTCTCGCCAGCCGATGGTGGGCGGGGGATTCATGCAGGTCTTTGTGGCGCGGCAACCAATCTTCGACAAGCGCCGTCGCGTCGTGGCCTACGAGTTGCTGTTCCGATCCAGCATGGAGAACTGGTTTCCGGCCGGCGTCGATGGCGATCTCGCGTCATCGCGGGTCATCGCCGACGCGCTGATCACGTTCAACCTGCAGGCCCTGACGGGCGGCAAGAAGGCATTCATCAACGTGACACGCCGGGTGCTGTGCGAGGGCCTGTACAGCGTCCTGCCGCCCAAGTGCACGGTGATCGAACTGCTGGAGAACGTCGAGGCGGACGCTGAAACCATCGCCGCGGTTCGATCGGCGCGCGCCTCGGGATACGAGATCGCGCTCGATGACTTCGTGTCGCGTCCAACGCTGGAGGCGCTGGTTCCCCTGGCGAACATCCTCAAAGTGGATTTCTTGGCGACGGCCCCGGCCGAGCGCCGTCGCATTCGCGAAAGCACCCGCGACCGCCGCATCACCCTGCTGGCCGAGAAATTGGAAACCGAGGCCGACGTGCGCGACGCCGAGGAGTCGGGGTACACGCTGTTTCAGGGATACTTCTTCCAGCGTCCCGAGATCATTTCGCGCGAGGACATCCCACCGTCCAAGCTCACCTATGTGCGGTTTTTGCGTGAGTTGCAGGCTCCCACGCTGGACTTCGATGGCCTCGAAACCATCATCAAACACGACGTTTCGCTGTCCGTGAGGCTGCTCAAATTTCTGAACTCCGCGGCCTTTGGCTGGCGGAGCCGGGTGACGTCGTTGAAACAGGCGCTGGTCCTGCTGGGCGAACGGCCCTTTCGAAAGTGGGCGTCCCTGGTCGCGGTCATTGGCATGACCGGTGATCGTCCACCCGAACTGGCGCTGATCAGCTTGGCGCGTGCGAAATTCGCCGAAACGCTGTGCCCCATGGCGGGGCTGGTGGGCGGCGAGCTGGATGCCTTCCTGGTCGGCCTGCTGTCGGCGCTCGACGCCATGCTGGGACGCCCGCTGGCCGAGCTGTTGACCGAGATCTCGGTGTCGACCCAGATTGACGCCGCCCTCCTCCGCGAGGACACCCCGCTCGGGCGAATACGAGCGCTGGTGCTGGCCTACGAGCGGGCGCAGTGGGCGGACGTATCCGCGCTGGCCCGTGGTCTGGGAATCGCCGAGAATAGGCTGCCCGAGATCGCGACCGCATCGCTCGTCTGGGCGACGGAAACGATGCCGACGTAGACCCCAAAGTCGGCCGGGGTAGGGTATGGTCGCGCCACGGTCCCCGTTATTTCGTCATGAGTCTTCGTCTCGAACTGCCCGCGCCCGGGGTGCTCACGCCCAACGATAAAAACGATCCGCTTCCCTACTACTATCATGCGTGGGTCGGCTGGCTGTATCGCCACCGGCTGCAGCTGGGCCTGGACATGTTGCCCGATACGGGGCGACGGGTCCTCGAGATCGGGGTGGGCAGCGGCATCTTGGTCCCGACCCTGACGCGCCGGTACCCGGAGTACACCGGCACGGATCTGACATTGGCCGAGGGGCTGGCGGGGTTGGTCGCGCCCGGGTGCCGGGCGGTGTTCCATTGTGCGGACCTGTTGCGCGACGGAGATCTGCCGGCGGACCATTTCGATGCCATCGTCTGCTTCTCCGTGCTGGAGCACATCCCCGATTCCGACGCCGCCGCGCGCAGCCTGGCCCGGGCGCTGGTTCCCGGTGGCGTCCTGGTGACGGGGTACCCGATGGTCAGTCCGCTCATGACGAGAGCCTTTCGCATGATCGGGTTCTCGGGGATCGACGATCACCACGTGAGCACGCCCGCGCAGATCGCGGCGGCGTTGGGGCGCGTTCTTCAACCCACCGGACGGGCTGCGTTCCCGCCCGCGGCGCCCGTGCGGGCGGCGCTGTACCAGTGCACGGCCTGGACGCGCTAGGCCGAATCTACAGCTCTATCTGGGTTCCGATCTCGACCACCCGGTTGGGCGGGATCGAGAAAAAATCCGTGGCCGAACGGGAATTGCGCGAGAGGTAGCGGAACAGGCGCTTGCGCCACAGGGCCAGGCTGGCATCTTTCGTCAACAGCAACGTCTCGCGTCCGACGTAGTAGCTCGTATCGGCCAGATCGATCGCCAGGCCGACGGCGAGGCAGCCCCGCATCAGATCGGGCATGTCGGGCGTCTCCATGAAGCCATAGTGGGCGGTCACGGCCCAGAATCCTTGCCCGAAGCTCTTCAAGTTGATGCGCTGACCGGGCGCGATCTCGGGCACCGCGTCCGTCGCGATGCACAGGATCACGACCGATTCGTGCAGGACCTTGTTGTGCTTGAAATGGTGTAGCAAGACGTTCGGGGTTCCGCGCCGCACGGACGTCAGGAAGACGGCCGTCCCCTTGACGCGCGGGGGACAACAGGCCGCAACGTCCGCGATGAAAAGATCTAGTGGTAGCGTCGCTGACGAGATCCGTTCGGCCAGGATGGCGCGACCCCGTTTCCAGGTCGTCATGACGGCGAAGATCACCACCGCCACCGCCAGCGGAAACCAACCGCCGTGCAGGATCTTGGCGGCGCATGCGCCGAGGAACGTGAAATCTATCGTCAGGAACATGGCCAGCAGCGTGCCTGCACGCCAGGGACCCCATTTCCACCGATCGCGCGCCACGAAGTAAAACAGGATCGACGTGATGGACATGGTTCCGGTGACCGCGATGCCGTACGCGTCGGCCAGATCGCTCGAGCCGCGAAAACCGATGACCAGGGCCACGCACGCGACCATCAACAGAGCGTTGACCTCGGGAATGAAGATCTGCCCCTCGGTTTTTCCCGAGGTGTGCACGATGGTCATCCGCGGGGCGAACCCCAGCTGCACCGCCTGACGAGTCAGCGAAAACGCCCCCGAGATCAGCGCCTGCGAGGCGACGACCGTCGCGATAGTCGCCAGTACAACCATGGGATAGAGCCAGACGGCGGGGACCAGCGCGTAGAATGGGTTCTGAGACTTGGGCTGCTCGAGGAGCAAAGCCCCTTGCCCAAAGTAGTTGATCAGCAGACCGGGAAGCACGACGGCGTACCAGGCCACCTTGATCGGGCGCCGGCCAAAATGGCCCAT
>PMNO01000361.1 GCA_003161835.1 Myxococcales bacterium
TCCCAAGCGGGACGAACACCTGCGCAGCCCCGACTTCTTCGATGTGGCGCAGTTCGCGGTCATCACCTTCAAATCGAAACGCGTTCAGCCGGGCAAGGGGGGCGATCTGTTCGTCACCGGCGATCTGACGATTCGCGGGATCAGCCGCGAGGTCACCCTCGATGTCGAGCCGTTGTCGCCGGAGGTCAACGATCCGTGGGGCAACGTGAAGCGCGGCGCCAGCGCCCGGGCTCGTATCAACCGCAAGGACTTCAACGTGGTCTGGAACGCGGCCCTCGACGGTGGCGGCGTGCTTGTGGGCGACGAGGTCTCCATCACGGTGGAGGTGGAGCTCGGTCGCAAGGCCGGATGATCATGGGTCACGCCCGTCCGCCGAACGCTCTGCCGTTTGGCGACGGGCGTCCGCCGAGCGCGGCGAGCCGCCTAGCGCTCCGGCGCCTGACCCGACCACAAGGGCAACAAGTGCCACAACGATGGCACGACCAGATCTGGTGAGCCCCAGTCGACCAGATCGTCGGGTGGGGGATGGCGTACGAGCGCGGTTCGGCATCCCGCACCGCGGGCCGCGATGACGTCGAATTTGTAGTCGCCGACGGCCAGGGTCTCGGCCGCCGGGAATCCGAGCGCCTCGCACAACACCCGCGCGCCGTGGGGCGACGGCTTGGCCGGCCCGTCATCGCGCGTGTACACGGCTTCGAAACGAAAGCCGAAGCGGGCCACGAAGGCGTCCACGGCGTCCCGCACGTTGCGGGTCAGGATGGCCGTCGGGATTCTCTGCGCCGCCAGCAGCGCCAGAAGTTCCCTGCAGCCTTCCGCCAGCGTGGCCGCCGCGATCGCGTCCAGCTCGTGGCGGCGCAGGATGACCTCGGCCCGCGCCCGGAAGGCCTCGTCCTTGCCCTCCAGCGCCTCCAGGATGGGCAGACCTGGGGCGATCCCAATCTCGCGCCGCATTTCATCGAAATCGAGCAGCGGCTCGGTCAATGTGCCATCGAGATCGAAGATTACGGCGCGCGGCGCGGTCACGTACGCGCCTCCCGGCGTCGGGCGGCCAAGTGTCTGCTCCCGCCGGCGCGGCGCTGCGAATCGCGCTGTTTTTGGGCGTGTTCCACCGCCCCTCCAATGTGCCACGCGGGGCCCCGGGGGGCGAGCGTCGACGGGCGAACGGGCATATCCTATATAGTTTCGGCCAGACGCCATTGCCCGCGTCCAAGGAGTCCGCAGATGTCCCGTTGCGCGAAAACCACCGCACCACCGTCGACCGGGGAGCTTGGACGACCGGCATGAGCAAGGGGTCCGACAGGAAGCCCGGGCGTGCGCCGGGCCCCGGGCCCAAGCCCGAGCGGCGCACGGACAGTCGCGCGAAAGTCGCCATGCCGGTGAGCTGCCGGTACGAGAGCGTCCTGGATTTCGTGGCGTCGCAGTCGATGAACATCAGCGAATCGGGAATGTTCATCGAGACCGATACCCCGGCGGCCATCGGGAGCCGGATCGAGTTCAATTTCGGCTTGATGGACGGATTCACCCTGCTCCACGGAACGGCCGAAGTGATGCGCGTCGTGACCGCGGGTCCAGTGAACGGGATGGGGGTCCGTTTCGTGAGTCTCGACGACGCGAACCGCGCCTTGATCGCGCGCATCATCGCCGTCAACAACCAGGAGGGTCGGAATTCGACGTTGAATTTCGATTTCGCGCGCCGCGCGACCGCGCACACGATGCCCGCCGCGCAAGACGACGTGACTCTGGATCCCCCGATCCCAGGGAACCGCCCGGTCCACTTCGACGGGCGGTCGTTGCGCGTGATCCTGGGGCCGCTGACCGCCCCGCACTTCACGCAGAATCCGCTGTTGAACGTTCGCTCGGGTGGTTTTTTCGTGCCCGCCGATGAAGACGTCCCGCTGGGAACGATCTTCCAGATCGAAATCGTCGATGGCACCGGGCGTGCCGTGGTGGCTGGCAAGGGAAAGGTGGTCGCCAAGCAAGATCTGCGCGTTGGCATCCGACTGGTGGATGTCGACAAGGAAGGTCTGGCGCGGCTGCGTACCGAAGTCGAGAGGTATGGTTCCACGAAATGACGTCTCGGCGGCGGTAGGCGTGTCATTTTCCGTCAAAACCAGCCGCGGCGACGCCGGGGCCGCGCGCGAAATCGTACGTGCGATCCGCGTCGGCGGGCAGTCGATAGGGCCGGGACAGGCGCGGGTCGTGCCCCTCGGGCTGCCCGGCCGCACGGACGCGGGGGATGCGATTCCGATCTGGGTCGCGGCTGGGTCAGCGCCCGGGCCGCGCGTCACGGTGATCGCGGCGCCGCGCGGCTTCGAGGTGGGGGCCGCGCGCGTCGCGACCGGATTGCGATCGATCATCGATCCGTCCGGGATGCGCGGCGGGCTCATCGTCGCGCCGGTCTTGCGGCCGGGCGGGCGTTTCGCGGCGCGCGGACAGGCCGTGCGCGACGGCGCCGCGTGGCGATTTCCCGGCGATCCGGGTGGCAGCCGACGCGCACGCGAGGCGTTCACGGTTTTTTCCGAGCTGGTGGTGGGATCGTCTCTGGTGCTGGTGCTCACCGCCGCCGACCCGGGCTTCGCTGCGCCTTTGACCCTGTACGGGAATTTCGACGATCCGCGCGCGCGTCGCCTGGCGTCGTCCGCGCGCGCGTCGGCTTGCGTTCATGCCAAGCCGGCACCCGGCAGCCTGTCGGCAGCCGTCACTGAAATGGGCGCTCTGGTGCTGGAACTTCGGGGACCGACGGAATCCGGTACCGACGAATTTCTGACGGCAGCGGTGCTGGCGCTGCTGGCGGCGTCCGGTGCCGGGGTGGTCGGGGCCGCTGCGCTTGCGTCGCTCGCGACGCCCGCGATGATGGTCACCCATTTGTCGATCGTGCGCGCTCCCGTTGGAGGCCTGCTGGAAAACGAGGCGCGCGCGGGAGCGCTGGTGGAGCGGGGCGGTCTTTTGGCCCGGGTGGTGCCGCCGTTGATGGATCGGGCCTCGGACATCTGCGCACCCCACGACGGGGTGGTGTTGGAGGCGACCACTCGCCGGGGCGCCCGTACCCGCGCGGCCCTGTTCGTGGTCGGCCGCCTCTCACGAATCGCGATTGCGCGTCGGCGCGGCGCGGACCGGGCCGCGATCGGGACCGCCCACCCCGCGGCACCGTCCGCGGTGGTCGGCGTGCGGGACGCCCACCTGCTGCGGGTAGGCTGGGTGGAAAGGGTGTCGCTGCCCAGTCTGGGCGTGGACCGCCTGCGCGCGAAAATCGACACCGGGGCGCGCACGTCAGCCCTGCATGTGACCCGGATGACCACGGTGGGGATGACGGATGGCCCACACCGCCGGCCGATCGTGGAGCTGACCCTGCCCGCCGGCTCGCGGCGCGGCGCCCCCCCCGCCACGGTGCGGGTCCTCGTACGCGATCATGTGCAGGTGAAGGACACCTCCGGCCGAACGGAGCGGCGTCCGGTCATTGAGACGACTTTGCGTCTCGGGTCCATCGAGCGCCGCATCCGGATCACCCTGACGAATCGCGGAGACATGCTGTTTCCGTTGCTGATCGGTCGGACCGCGCTGTCGCCGGGGGTCGTTGTCGATCCTACGCGGCGGCTGCTCTTGCGTCACGAAGGACGGACGGCGGACGGGGCTCGGCCTTCCGCAAAACAAATCACGCCGGAAAGTTGACAGAATACGGTTATCGCCGATCCTGATGGTCTATGCCATCCGCGCGGGTGCCCCGGCCTTCCGTCAGACGACGAAGATCGCGCGCGCTGCCTTCGGTGTCGCGCCTGACCGTTCGGCGCGACGAGCCGGCCCCCCCCTTGGGGCATTCGGCGCGGTTGACCGATGCGTTGCGGGCGAGCCGCGAGGCTCTGAGCGATATCCAGGGCCAACTGGATGCGCTTCTGGCGATGGTGCGCGCGCCGGCGGGGCGACCCGAACCCGACGCCGCGGATCGTTTGCGCCGTGCCACCAAACGCGCCGGTGTGGCCATGAATCGTCTGGCGGCCATCTGAGGATGCGCGGGGAGCGGTTCGTCCCCGGAGTCGCCGGTCCCGTGCCCGCGCCCGCGCCCCGCTGCAGGTAGAATTCGCCCCCGTGCGTCCGTCGCTGCGAGAGCCGGTGTTGACGTTCCTGGTGGCGATCGCGCTGGCGTCGGGGCTCTTTTGGGCGGGCAGAGCCATCCCGGTCGTTCGCCAGAATCTGCACGCAGGCATCGCGGTCGTCTTTCTCTACTTGCCGGTGCTGGCCGGCTGGCTGACGGGACGCCGGTTCGATTTTCGCGACGCGGGCTTGCGCCTGGATCCGTTGGGGACGAACGCGGTCGTCTTGGCCGTTGCCATCGCGGTGACGTTTCCGCTGTTCGTGGTGGGATTCTTCGGATTCTACGACCTCGTGTGCGCAACCGGCGCCGGCCCTCACGCGGCCGCCCCGTTCCTCGGGCCGCTGTGTCCGGGGCCAGGCTGGCAATCGAGTCGGTCGGCGGGGGGAATTGCGGCGCGGGTACTACAGCTCCGCCTGCCACCCAGCTTCGCCCTGCTGGCCGCCAATCAGGTGCTGGTGATCGCCTTGCCCGAGGAGATGTTCTTTCGCGGCTATCTTCTGGGGCGTCTGGAGGACCGCTGGCCTCCAGGGCACCATTTCTTGGGCGCGCCGGTTGGACGGGCGCTGTTGGTTTCGGCGGGCCTGTTCGCGTTGGGGCACTTCTTGGTTGATTTCAACCTTCAGCGCCTGGCCGTGTTTTTTCCGGCGCTGGTTTTCGGTTGGATGCGGGCCCGTACCGGATCGGTCGCCGCGGGGGTCGCCTATCACGCGCTGTGCAACCTACTCGCCGACGTGCTGCACACCAGCAATTTCTGACGCTACTTCTTGCCCCGCTCGAGGTAACGGAGGCGCAGGTCGTAGAGCAAACTCTCGATCAGCCGATCCTCGGGAGGGGATAAGTTGCCCCGGGTCTTCTCTTGCAGCATGCCGATGATGTCGATGGTGTGCTTGGCGAGGCGCAGGTCGGGACGCGCTTCCTGGCCGTCGGGGCCATCAAGCTCGCCCAGATGCAGGAGCGCGGAGCTGCCGAGCGATAGGATGAAGGTGTGAAAATCGACGGGGGGCAACGGCCCGTGCTCATCATGGTCGGGCGGTACGGGCTGCGCTGACGCTGGTTCCGCGGTGGCAGGCGCCACCGGTTCCGCTTTCACCTCGCCTTTGGCCTCGCCAGAGTCGGCAAAACTGCGCCGATCCGAAACCCTGAAGCCTGGCTGCTTTCCCTCGTCCTTTCTATCCGCCGGCATGACGAGACTCTACGCACCTGCGGCGCGCGTTTCAACGCGTCCGTAGCCCGACCCCAGCGGCACCCGGCGGGCGAGGCTAAGCTTGACCTTCGAGCGCGTCGTCGTCCGGGTGTTCTTCCGGCGGGGCGACCTTCTCGGTGGAGTCGGCCAGCGCCTTCAAGTGCTTTTCGTAGTCCTTGCGCGTGACCAGACCCTTCTTGATGCTCCGCTCGATGGTGCGGACGTCAAAAAGACGGTGGGCTTTGGCCTCGGATTCGCGAGTGCTGCTCATGACNNTCGCAAATGGAAATACCCGGGCCACCCCGGCGGTTGTAAGCTCCGCCGCCCCCAAAGGAGACCGCCCCATGGATGTCCGGGTCATCAACGAGTTGGTTCAAAAACAGTCCGCCTTCGTCGATCGGCTGACCGCCGAGGTCGGCAAGGTCATCGTCGGTCAAAAGGCCATGATCGAGCGGATCCTGATCGGCCTGCTGACGGGTGGCCACGTGTTGCTGGAAGGCGTGCCGGGTCTGGCCAAGACCCTGACCGTCAAGACCCTGGCCGATGCGCTGCAAATGAAATTCCAGCGCGTCCAGTTCACGCCCGATTTGTTGCCCGCGGACATCGTCGGCACCGTTATCTACAACCAGGCGCGCGGTGAATTCGTTCCCAAGAAGGGTCCGATCTTCGCCAACCTGGTGCTGGC
>PMNO01000342.1 GCA_003161835.1 Myxococcales bacterium
CTGCGCCTGCTGGCCGCGGAGGTTGCCGACGATGTCCGACTCCTGCCGGGCGGCGAGACCAGAGTTGAACCCACCGCGCGCGCTGGACGCCGTCTGCGCAGCCTGTAGGGCGCGCTTCTGGGCGTAGTCATAGTAGGGGTCGGACTGCGTGATGCCTTGGTCATAGAGCTTCTCGGTATCCGACTCCTGAAGGAGGTTCTGCCCCTGTGCCCCGTAGAACTGCTCGTAGGCCGATGGAGAAGCGAACGCCTGCCCGTTCTGCTGGTAGTATTGCTCCATCGCCCCGGGGTCAGAGAGTGTGCCTTTGTTCTCGGTGTAGACGTCCGAGGACTGAGATGGACCGGTGGCGAGTTGAGGCAATAGTAACTGGGAGTTGNNTGGACACCCTGGCTCGCCAGTCGATTTAGCGTCCCGTCAAGGTTCAGCCCCTGGGAGTAGAGACTGGCGGAGTTCCCCGCGCCCTGAACGCCTTGGCTCGCAAGGCGGTTGAGAGTTCCATCGAGGTTGTAGCCTTTGGCGAGTAGACTCGCGCTGCTGTTCGCAGACGGACCGCCGGTATCGAACATGTACTGGGAGTTACCGGGGCTAGTGAAAGCCGACATGCTACCGAGGTTGTCCGTCGGGGCATAGGCTCCCGAGTTGTAAAGGTTCTCAACGTTGGACGGAGCGTCGAACGCGCCCGCGTTCTTCTTGAGCCACTGCTCATAGGCGCCGGGGCCAGCGAGGAGCGGGTTCGGCGACGTGGTCGCGCCGGAACCGCTACCTGCCCCCGGGGTGCCGCCCTGGCCAGGGGCCGGGCCGGAGGTTGCCGTGGTGGGAGTTGGCTTGAAGCTTGGCGGAGTTGCCCCGCCATAGGCAATGCCATTGCCAAACGCGGCGGAGGCGGCGGCTACCCGCGCCCTCGCGAGAGCGACATTGGAGCCGCTGTAGTCCGGGGTGGTTCCGCCCCACACAGCCCCCTGGCCAGTTGACTTTGCAGCCTCGGCGTCGCTGAGGCCCACCAGGGTCGTTCCGTCGGTGCTCGCGCCCTTCGGAGCCGTATAGTACGACTTCGCGCCGGTCGTGGGATCGACGTAGGCGTACTGGCCATAGTGGCCGTCGGTTCCGGTGTCTAGGTAGGCACCCTTCGGGAGCCCGCTTGGTCCGACCTGTGGTGCGGGCGACGTAGGCGCCCGAGGGGCGGCAGATGGCGAAACCGACGAGGTCGGCGTGGGCGCCTGGAAGGTCTGCGCCGAAGGCCCAGCGAACGCGGAGTAGGGCGAATCGGGAACGTTTCCGTTCGTGCGCTTTCTGAGGATGCTCGCGGCGCCGAGTAGGCCGGGGTTGAACGCGCTCATTTCACAGCTTCCACGAACTCGGCGGACCGTATACCGCAGCGATGGCGTCCCGCGCCGGCTGGGAGGCTGCCATGGACTGCTGCAGGGTCGCCTGCTGGCGGGCGATGCGCTGCTGCTTGATCTTCTCCGACTGGGCGATGAGAGCGTCGATGCCGGATGCCTTCTGCGCCTCGGCTCCTTTGATCTGCTGCTGGCCATTGTCGGCCGACACGCCACCGAGGTACCCGCCGATGATGGCCCCAGGGATTGCCCCCCATCCGCCCGCAGAAGCCCCGGCGAGCGCGCCGGTACCGGCTCCGGCTAAGATCCCCTTGAGGTCGTTCCCGTTCCAGTCGAATGGATTCCAGCTACTCATTTCGTAATGCTCCTTACGAGTTTAAAACCGTGTAATCCTCTTCGAGGCCGGAGAAGGCGAACACCCCTCCATCATACCGGATCCTGTGTTGCCGCTGACGATAAACTCCAGTGCTGCGGATGGCCACGACCGGCTGGACGTCGGTCGGGTCGTTCATCGTGAACAGGAACGGGTCGCCCCAGTCGCCCAAATCATCGCGGTAGCTGTACTCAACGTTCGTGGTGGTCGTCGCCGAAATACCGCGCTTGAAGCGGAGGCGGATGGCGATGTTCTTCTTGCTGAGGGTGGTCCCGTGGGACTCGAAGCTGGTTGTCAGGGTCGCGGTCACCGGGGACCCGAGGTCGGTGGTTGCCGCCGCGTCCAGCTTGGCGATCTGCCCGGTGGACAGCCCCACCACGGTCGCGTTCTGCTCGGCCCAGTAGTAGCTCGAGGTCGCGGCGAAGATGCCCTGCTGGCCGCTGCTGTTCACCGAGCGGTACTCGCACCACTGAGCCGAGCCCGTTTCCAGGGCGAGCGTGCGCCCGTCGGTCGGGAACTGGAAGACGCCGAAGTCGAAGTTCCCGACGCTGTACCGAAACCCCCAGGCGTCGCTGGTCGACTGCATGTCGTCCAGGGTCTGCCCTACTGCGGGCGAGCTCACCGACTCGAACGAGCGCCCCTCGGAGACCATGATGCGGTCGCGATTGTCGAGGAGCAGGAACTTCTCGTCCAGGCCGACGTAGGACAGCGCCGGCCCGCACCCGATTTCCATCGTGCGGGCGTTGCTGAAGACCACCGACGGGTCGGGGGCGAGCATCTGGATGGTCTCGGTCCCAAGGCAGACGATTTCGTTCGAGTTCTCGTAGATGCCGATGACCGGGTCCTGCTTCGTCTCGGCCTCGCGGAAATTGAGCCCGGTGTTCCAGGTCTCGGCGCCCGAGTCCCCGAGCTCGGACCAGTAGATAATCCCCGACGGGTCGGCGGCGTTCAGAATCACGCGCTGCGCAATTGTTGTTACATGTGTAGCAGCAGGCGGGGAGCCGCCCAAGCGGGCCGACAGCCCGCTCCCCTCCCACTTCTGCGGCTTGCCGCCGCCCGTGATGATGACCCTGGTCCGCGTCGAGGCGAACACAGGGCGAAGGCCACCGTCAAGCTGGGTGGTCGCCGTGGCACTCGACAGCGCGGTCACGCCACCCAGTGGGTGCAGCGCCCACAGTTTGCGGTCGTTGGTGACGTAGATCAGGTACTGACCCCAGCGTGACATGCCGATAACGGACGAGGCGTTCGGGATGGTCGTCGGGAAG
>PMNO01000358.1 GCA_003161835.1 Myxococcales bacterium
CGTCGACCTGGCGGTCGCGGTCGGCGTCGCCGGCGAGCTGATTCACACCGCCACCCTGTACCACGACGACGTGGTGGACGACGGCAGGGTGCGCCGCGGGCGCCCCGCCGCGCGCATGATCTACGGCAACGGCATCGTGGTCCTGGTCGGCGATTTCTGCCTGGCCCGGGCGCTGGAGACCGTTGCCCTGACGGGCTCGCTGGCCGCCGTGCAATCGCTGGCGGCGACCGTCACCGAAATGGCCGAGGGCGAGGTCGCGCAGCTCGAGCGGGCGGGAAACCCCGACGCCACCCTCGACGACTACTTTCGGGTCATCGATCGCAAGACCGCTTCGTTGATCGCCTGGTGCGCGCGCGTCGGCGGCGGCGCGGGAAGCAAGATGGATGGGGCCCTGGAACGATACGGGCGGGCGTTGGGCCGCGCGTTTCAGATCGCGGACGACGCGCTCGATTGCGCGGCCGACGAGGTCACGGCGGGCAAGTCCGTCGGCCGGGACATTCAGGAGGGGAAGCTGACCCTGCCGGTCCTCTACGCCTGTGAATCCAATCCAGCGCTGCGGGCCCTGGTCCGCGACAAGGTTGGTGAGCGCTCGGTCTCGCCGGCGGACGCGGAGCGCATCTTGACCGCCACCCGGCTCGAGGGCGGGGTGGATCGGGCNNCCTTCCCCCTACCGGGATGCCCTGGCGGCGTTGGCCACGCATTCCGCCGACAGGAAGTCCTGACTTTGGAGACCTCGCAACCGTCGGCCGCCCCACCACCCGCGCACTTCGATGGACTGCGGGATTTCGTTCGTTTTCTGGAAGGACGCGGACAGCTGCGCCGGATTGCGCGCGAAATCGATCCCGTGCTGGAGGTCTCGGAGATCGCCCAGCGGGTCATGCGGGCGGGCGGCCCCGCGCTCCTGTTCGAAAGAATCAAGGGATCGCCGTTTCCCTTGCTCATCAACACCTACGCCACGCGTGAACGGATGTCGTGGGCGCTGGGGGTGAGCGATCTCGCGGAGCACGCGCGCACGATCGCCGAGCTGGTGAAGTCGCAACCGCCTGCGTCGTTGCTGGACAAGATTCGCATGTTGCCCAAGCTGGGACGGGTGGCCGGTGCAATGCCCCGCACGGTGACCACCGCCCCGTGCCAGCAGATAGTCGAGTCCACGCCCGATTTGACCAAGCTCCCGATCCTCACGACCTGGCCGGGGGACGGGGGACCCTACATCACCTTGCCCATGGTGATCACGCGCGATCCCGATCGGGGAACCCGCAACGTCGGTTGCTATCGCATGCAGGTTTTCGGGCCGCGGGAGACAGGCATGCACTGGCAGCTCCACAAAACCGGACGGCGCCACATGCGGCGCTACCAGGAGCTCGGCATCCGCCGCATGCCCGTGGCGGTGGCGCTGGGCGGCGATCCCTCCTTGCCCTATGCCGCCACGGCGCCGCTGCCGGACGGCATCGACGAATTCATGTTCGCCGGGTTCCTGCGCCGAAAGCCGGTGGAGATGATCGTCTGCAAGACCGTCGACCTGGAGGTGCCCGCGTCGGCGGATTTCGTGCTGGAGGGGTACGTGGACGTCGAAGAGGCCCTGCGCCGCGAGGGACCGTTTGGCGATCACACCGGGTACTATTCGCTGGCCGACGACTATCCAGTGTTCCACCTGACCGCCATCACCCGACGCGAGAATCCCATCTACGCGACGACGGTGGTGGGTCCCCCGCCGCAGGAAGACGCCTGGCTGGGCAAGGCGACGGAGCGGTTGTTTCTGCCGCTGTTGCAGATGACGTTCCCCGAGATCGTGGACATGAACCTTCCCATCGAGGGCGTGTTTCACAATCTGTGTATCGTCTCGATCAAGAAAGACTACCCGCACCACGCGCGCAAGATCTGTCATTCGCTGTGGGGCATGGGCCAGATGATGTTCGCCAAGGTGATCGTGGTGGTGGATGACGACGTCAATGTTCAGGATGTGCGCGAGGTGGCGTGGCGCGCGCTGAACAACATCGACGCCAAGCGGGATGTCTTCTTCGCCGAGGGCGTGATCGATGTGCTGGATCATGCGTCGGTCGCCATGGGCTTCGGCGGCAAGCTGGGCGTCGATGCCACCCGCAAGTGGAAGGAAGAGGGCTTCACGCGCGAGTGGCCCGAAGTCCTGAAGATGCCGCCCGAGCTGATCGCCCGCGTCGATGGGCTGTGCAAGGAGCTCGGCCTGTGAACGCCACTGACGTCCAATCCGTGCCCCCGGCGGCTTCACCCGCGCACATTCAGCAGATGTTCGATCGGATTGCGCCGCGCTACGACGCCGCCAACCGGGTGATGTCGGCGGGCGTCGACCTCCTGTGGCGCCGCAAGGCGATCGGACGGCTTCTGGATGGTCTGGGCCCGACGCCGCGCCTGCTGGATCTTGGCGCGGGCACCCTCGACGGCGCGCTGGAAATCGCCCGGCGCGTCCCCGGGGCCCGGGTGGTGGCCGCTGATTTCGCGCGCGAGATGCTGCGCGCGGGCCGCGCCAAGCTGCGCGCCGACGGGGATCTGGCGGCGCGCGTACAGCCCCAGATCGCGGACGGGCACGCCCTGCCCTACGCCGACGGCGCTTTTGACGGCGCGTTTTCCGCATTCTGCGTGCGCAACCTGGCGGACTTGCCGCGCGCCATGCGGGAGCTGCGGCGGGTGGTGCGCCCGGGGGGACGGATCGCGGTTCTGGAATTCTTCCGCCCCGAACGATCGCGGCTCTTCTTCGACAAGGTGTACAACGCACGCGTCCTGCCCCTGCTGGGCTGGGCGGTCACCGGCGATCGCGCCGCCTACCAGTACTTGCCGGCGTCGATCGCGGCTTTTCGCAGCCGCGACGAATACGCGGCGCTGTTGCGCGAGGCAGGATTTGCCCAGGTGGATGCGCGCCCCCTCTTTCCCTCGGGCGTCGCCTCCCTGGTGGTGGCGTCGTGAAATTGGTCGTCGCCGTGGGCGGGGCATCGGGCTCCGTGTACGCACGCCGGCTGCTCGACACCCTGGTGAGGCTCCGCGCGCGCGATCCCGATGCGCTGCAGGTCGGCTTGTGTTTCTCCTCCGCCGGCAACGAAGTGTGGCAGCACGAGATCGGGGCAGTTCCCGACTACCCCTTCACGCGCTATGGCCTGCGGGATTTCCGGGCTCCCTTCGCGTCCGGATCGGCCGGATGGGACGCGATGGTCGTGATTCCCTGCTCGACGGGCGGCCTGGCGCGCATCGCGCACGGCGTGTCGGACGATCTGATCGGCCGTGCCGCCGACGTCATGCTCAAGGAGCGCCGCAAGCTGGTGTTGGTGGTGCGCGAGGCGCCCTTGTCCCTGATCCACATCGAGAACATGTTGACGGTGACCCGCGCGGGCGCCGTGGTCCTGCCCGCCGCGCCGTCGTTCTATTCAAAGCCACAGACCGTCGATGCGCTGCTCGACACCGTGCTCGGCCGCGTCCTGGACCAGCTGGGCCTGGCGAACGATCTGGCGCCGCGCTGGGGCGATTCGAAGGTACCCCCCGTATGAGCGCCACCGGCCCGGCGACCAGCGCCGCGGACGCCGCCACCGACGTGATCGGTGCGACCGACGCGCGTCCCGAAGAACCGCACGCGCCCGACCCCGGCGCGGGACACCTCTTCGAGCTCGGTCGTCGCGCGGCGGCCGCACGCGATGCGCGTCTGGGCCGACGCGCCTCGTTCGTGCGGGCGCGCCAGCTTCTGGCCACGGGTGCCTGGCGAGGACCGCGCGACGCCTCGGAATTCTTTGTCGAGGCGGCCGATTTACCGGCCCTGGGCGGACTGGCCGCGGCCGCGGCCGCGGGAGCACGNNGCTGTGGCGCTGGTCGTTCCGCAGTGGCGAGTCGACCGCCCGACGGCGCGCGCGCCTGGACGACCTGCGTGACCAGCTCCTGCGCGCCGACGCCGCGCCCTGGGGGATCATGCCCACGCCCGAGGGTGAAGCCGAGGGCCTGGACACGTTGCAGCTGATCGCGACCTTGCGCCTGGAACGGCCCGAAATTCCGCATGTGGTCCTGGACGTCGCGGCGCTTGGTCCCCGGCTGGCGCAGATGGCTCTCGGTTTCGGTGGCGATGAGTTGTGGGCGCCCATCGTGTCGGAGCGCGCCCTGCGGCTGGGCGGCAATGCCCACAATCCGTCCATGACCCGCAAGGAGGCCGCGATTCTGATTCGGGGGGCGGGCCTCGTCCCCTGCGAACGGTCGGGGCCCCAGACTTACCGTGAGGAGCAGGAATGAGCATCGCCCAGATTCGCGACAAGATCCGGGACGGCGAACCGCTGTCGTTCGAGGACGGCGTGGCCTTGTACCGCCATCCAAATCTGCTCGACCTCGGGACGCTGGCCAACGAGGTCCGCGAGCGGCTGCACGGGGATCGTACGTACTTCAATCGCAATCTGCACATCAACGCCACGAATGTCTGCGTCGCCAGCTGCCTGTTTTGCTCGTTCGCGCGCCTCAAGGAGGGCGACGCGGGCGCTTACACCATGTCGCACGACGAGGCCTGGGGGAAGCTGTCCGCGCGGGTCGAGGCGGGAGATCCGTTGACCGAGGTCCACATCGTCAACGGCCTGCATGACGGCCTGCCCTTCGAATATTACGAGGAGCTGCTGCGGGGTCTCAAGCGGATCAAGCCGTCGATTCATCTGAAGGCGTTCACGGCGGTGGAGATCTTTTTCTTTCACCAGCACTTCGGTCTGCCTGTGCGGACCGTGCTGGAGCGCCTGCGCGCGGCGGGAATGGATTCGTTGCCGGGGGGCGGCGCCGAGATCTTCGCGGCCAAGGTGCGCAAGAAGATCTGCGACGACAAGTGCACCGGCGANNAACAACGCGATGATGCGGCTGCCGGGGCCGACCGGTACCGAGGATCTGCGCACCTATGCCGTCTCACGCCTGCTCTTGAACAACATCCCGCACATCAAGGCCTACTGGATCATGCTGGGCGTCAAGACCGCGCAGACGGCGCTGTGGTTCGGCGCCGACGATCTCGACGGCACCGTGCAAGAGGAAAAGATCTATCACATGGCGGGGGCCGAGACTCCGCAGGCGATGACCCCCGCCGAGATCGTGCGTCTGATCCGGCTCGCGGGCCGCGCCCCCGTCGAGCGCGATACCCTCTACAACGTGATCGCCGAAGGCGACGCCCTGGGGGGACAAAAGCCCTTCCGCCGCGACGCGCGCAGGAGTCTGGAGGTGGTGTCGTGACCGCCCCGGCGGTCTCGCGGGTGGGCCGTCGCGTTCGGCTGGCGGCCGTCTCTTTTCTGAACGCGCGCCCGATCACCTACGGGCTGGAACACGATCTCGACCAGGATCACTTCGATCTGAGCTTCGATCTGCCCAGCCGTTGCGCCGAGCGCCTGGCCGCCGGCGAGGTGGATCTGGCCCTGCTCCCGACGGCCAGCTATCGGGACATCGACGCGCGCATGGAGTTGCGCGCCGTCCCCGGGGTGGCGATCGCGAGCGCGGGCGACGTGCGCACCGTCGTGCTGGTGGCGGACGTGCCGTGGAACCAACTCACCCACATCGCGCTCGACGGCGCGTCGCGCAGCTCGGCGGCCCTGGTCCGCCTGCTCAGCCGCGAGCGCGGCGTCACCCCGCGATTCGCGACGGTCGAGCACGATGAAATCGCGCGCGCGGCGCGCGGTACGACCGGCGCCCTGGTGATAGGCGACACCGCCTTCGCTGTCGCCGACCACTACCCCCACGTCTACGATCTGGGCGGGGAGTGGAAACGGCTGACCGGGTTGCCGTTCGTATACGCTCTGTGGGCGGGTCGGCCAGGCGCGGTCGACGATGCGGGCGTCGCGATCCTGCGGCAGAGCCTGGCGGCGGGTCTCTCCCATCGCGCCGAGATCGCGCGCGCCTGGGCGGAGGCCCATGGCGGCGCCCCGACGGCCTACGAGCAGTACTTGACCGAAAACATACGTTACCGCTTGGGCGCCGAGGAACTCTCGGGCGCGGGCGCATTCTTCGAGCGCCTGCGCCTGGACGAAAATGATTCCCGCAAGACGCGGCTCCGATTCTTCGACGGCGCCTACGTCAAGGAGCGCGCGCGGCGCGTGTCCATGCCCGCCTCCTCGACCGCAGGCGCAGGTGGTGACCCCGAGGCCAGCGAGGACGACCGCGCCCCGCACTCCGGGCCCGGCCCCGCGACGCGTTCCGTTGACACCCTCCTTGCGGACGCGGCGGCGGGCATCCGCCTGTCCCCCGAGGACTTCATCCGGCTTTACACCCAAGCG
>PMNO01000699.1 GCA_003161835.1 Myxococcales bacterium
GCGTTGAAGGCCGAAGGCGTCGACCGGTTCTTCGCGATATCGCCGGGGTTGATGTCAGTTGCCGGATTCGACGGCTACTTCAAGATGCTGAATCCGGCCTGGGAGAAGACCCTGGGCTATTCGGTGGACGAGCTCTGCGCAAAGCCCTATCTCGACCTGGTTCATCCGGATGACCGAGCCAAGGCCACCGACGAGGCGGTCGAGATCCGCGCGGGCCAGACCGTCTTTCGCTTCAGGAATCGCTACCGTTGCAAGGACGGGTCATATCGCTGGCTTGCGTGGAGCGCCACGCCGTCGGCCGCGCAAGGGCTCATCTACGGCTCCGCCCGGGACGTCACCAACAGTGTCCGGATGGAGGAAGGACTGCGCGAATCGGTGAGCCGGCTCAAGCAGGCGGGTGCTAGCCGCGAGCTCCTGCTGCGCGCGTCGGCGGTCAGGAACGATACGCTGGTGGAGCTGGGGCGGTTCAAGGACGAGCTCGCCGCCATGCTGGTTCACGATCTGAACAATCCCTTGGCGGTGATCCTCGCAAACTACGACTACATCCTGGCGGGATTCGAGGGCTCGACGGATCGCCGCCAGGCGCTCCAGGATTCCCAGACGGCGGTACACCGGATGCTCCGGCTATTGGAGAACCTGGTCGACGCCACCCGACTCGAGGATGGAACGTTCCACGTGTACGTCTCGGAGATCAACTTGACGGATGTGCTCCACTCCCTCATCGAGGAACGACGCGTCCTGGCGCGCGGGCGCGACATTTCAATCGCCCTCGTCGCTGACATGGGGGTCACGGTCACGGTGGATGCCGACCTCGTGACGCGCACCTTGGAGAACGTGCTCGACAACGCCCTCCGATACACGCCGGCCGGAGGATGCATCGAGATTGAGCTGCGGCAGAGTGGTCGCGACGTCGAGATTCGCGTGGGCAACTCCGGTACGGCCATTCCGGTGGAGGCGCGCCAGGCGATCTTCGACAAACATCGACAGGTCAACTGCGATATCGCCCGCAGGAACCTGGGATTGGGCCTCTTTTTCTGTCGGCTCGCGACCGAGGCGCAGGGCGGTCGGATCTGGGTCACGGAAACCGAACGCTTTCCGACTCTGTTTCGTATCCGGTTGCCGCGCCTGGTGGTGGTTGCGCCTACGAGCGCATCTGGTGGCCCCCTGCGCGCGCCACCTTCCTGACGCTCAGGTCTTCACGCTCAGGTCTTCAATACACCGGAAGCGGGAAGCCCTGTCCCGGACGTGCGAACAAAAACCCCTGATACAGATCTCCTCCAAGGGTGGTGAGGCACTCGCGCTCTTCCGCGAGTTCTATGCCTTCCGCCACGATCTCGGTATTCATCTCGCGGCACAGATTGGTGAATGACCGGAACAGCATCTGTTTCACGGGGGATTCGTGGATCCCGCGCACCAAGGACATGTCGACTTTCACAATCTCTGGCTCCAGCTGCGCAAAGCTCGACAAGCCAGCGTAGCCGGCTCCCAGATCGTCGAGCGCGATGCGATACCCGAGGCCGCGCAGGCGCAGCAGCGCCGCCGGAATGCCGACGACGTGATCCAGCGCGGCACGTTCCGTCACTTCCAGGACCACCCGGGGAGCGAAGCGCGTCAGCGCGCCATCGCTGGCGCACAGCTCGTCGTCCACGAGGTCCGACGGATGCAGGTTCACGAACATGTTGACGGATGCGGGCGCATGCGCGAGTTGATCGGCGACCTTCCTGCGGATCTTGCGACCGAGCTCGGTGGTCCGGTCCAATCGCACGGCGGCATCGACGAAATCGACCGGATTCTGGAGCGTGGGCTCGCTCGTACGCAGCAGCGCCTCGTATCCAAAGATCGTGCGGGTGCGCCAGGATAAAATCGGTTGCATGGCCATCCGCATCCCCTCCATGGCGGAGGTGAATCGGCTCTCGAGTCCCTTGCGATCGCCGGCGAGATTGCCGGCCAGGGCCTCGGCAGCCTGGCGGCTCAGCTGAACCATGCGGTGCAGTCGGCCCGCTCGCGCCACCAGGGCCACCAACTCCTTTCCATCGAAGGGCTTCAGCAGGTACCTGAATGCACCGTGCTCAACGGCCTGGATGGCGGTTTCGAGCTCGGGGCTGCCGGTCATGAACACCACCGGCACATCCAGATCCCGCCCGCGAATCGCACGCAACAACCCCAACCCGTCCATGCCGGGCATGCGGATATCGCTGACAATCACGTCGAAGCGGGTCGATTCAACCAACTTGAACGCCTCGGCTCCATCGCCGGCCGTGGTCACCTGGTGACCCGCGTCCGCGAGTAGTCTGCCCAAACCTCGGGCTATCGCGGGCTCGTCGTCAACCAGGAGGAGGCGAATCGGGGATTCCGACTGTAGCGATTCGTCAACTTCGGTCGGGCACCGGGCATTCGCATGGCTGTTCATTTCGGTTTCCTGTTCCGTGACCCAGGCCGGCGGCCATCCCGGGACCCACATGTGCCCCCAGACGCCGCCACCGAGATCGCACTCGCGTAAACAGTAAGTCTTTATTCATGCGCCGCCAAATGGCCCGAGTGGGTATGACGGTGCCGTTACTCCGCTTTGTCTCCAGCACGGAATCGTTGCCGAGGCGTCGCTTGGGGGCGGGGCGGTGGCCGCTTACTCTGGCCGCGCGTCAACCGTCGACTGCCGCGCGCCGTTTGGGCTCGGGGCGGATGCGTTCATCAAACTGCCAACCTGCCAAACCTTCCACGACCTCTGATTCGACGACGCGGATTGGGGGACATGACGATGTGAGCCCATGCGTACGAGCGTAAATTCTTCCGGTTCCGGTTCCGAACGATGTTCTGGCATTGCGGCTGTCCGCTCGGTTCGTGCAAGCCGGGTTGTGGGCTGCGCCGCGATGCTGTTCTGGCTGCTGCTCGGCGCGGGGCCTTCGGGCCGCTCCGCCGCCGCCGCCACCGTCGCGGCCTGGGACGTGAACCCGCTCCCCGGGGGAGCCAACAACTTCGGCACGTCGCCGCTCGCCGCCACCAGCACCGACGCTCATGTCACCGTCGGCGCACTGGCGCGCGGGTCGGGCGTGGGCGCTACCGGCACCGGCGCGGCCCGTGCCTGGGGCGGCAACACCTTCAACAGCGCGACCGAGGCGATCGCCATCGCGGCCGGTCAGTTCGCGACCTTCAGCGTGACCGCGGCGGCCGGCTACAAGGTGTCGTTCAGCGGCATCGGTACTTTCGATTACCGCCGCTCGGCCACCGGACCGTCGACCGGTACCTTGCAATACCAGATTGGCTCCAGCGCGTTCGTCGACGGGCCGTCGCTCAATTACTCGGTCAGTACATCGACGGGGGGCTCGCTCGCGCCGATCGATCTGTCGTCTGTAGCGGCCCTACAAAACGTCCCGGCCGGCACGGTGGTCACCTTCCGGATCGTGAGCTGGGGCGGCACGAGCGCGTCAGGGACCTGGTACGTATTCGACAAGGCGAACACCACCGCCGCGGACCTGGAGGTGCAGGGCACAGTGAGCCCGGCTATCGCCGCCGTGAGCGTGGGCGTGGAGACGGCCGCCGACGGCACCGGGATCCCAGTGCCGGCTCAGACGGTGCTCGACGGCCACAGCATCATCGGGTACGCGGTGGCCCGCGACGCCACGAACGGATTCGTCGCCAGCCCGGCGGCCGCCTGGTCACTGGCCGCCGTCACGGGTGGAGTGGTGGCGGCGGATCTGGTGCCCGCTGGCGACGGCAAGAGCGTCGCATTCACGGCTCACGCCCAGGGCACGGCGACCATCCACGCCGCGGTGGCCGGCCTCTCATCGACGGACTCGGGTGTCATCTCGGCGCAGGGGCCGCAGTCCAATCTGACGGCGTCGGGGCTGGCCACGCCGGCAAAGGCGGCCGCGAATCAATCCGTTCTCCTGGAGGTCGGGGTGGTTCCCGGCTCCAGCCCGAGCAGCACCGGGCTCACGGTGTCGGGCGATGTGTCGGGCCTGGGCGGGGGCGCGAACGCCGCGTTCCACGACGATGGCCTCGGGGGCGATTTGCAGGCCGCCGACAACATTTTTTCGTATCAGCTCACCGTGTCCGCTGCGGTGGCGGGCGGCGCGAAAAACGTTCCGATCGCGGTGGCGGATGCCCAGGGTCGCAGCACCTCGACTTCGATCCCCGTGCGCGTCCTGGGATCCTTGACG
>PMNO01000668.1:0-4735 GCA_003161835.1 Myxococcales bacterium
GAGTTGGAGACCATCGCCGAGCAGGCCGCCGAGGCCAACCGCCAGATCCGCCAGGTGGAGCTGGAGGCCGGTATGAACGAGGCGATGTTGAGCGAGACCGTTCGCGAGATCGCCGACGGTGAGCGCACGGGCGCCCGCGCGAAGGCCGAGANNGCCGATCAGGCGCGCACGATCCGAATCCCGGTGCACATGAACGAGTCCCTGCACAAGCTGACCCGGACGACCCACGCCCTCGTGCGCAAGCTGGGACGGGATCCTTTGGCCGAGGAATTGGCGGAGGATATGGGGCTGCCGGTCGAGAAGGTGCGCGACCTCTTGCGTATCTCGAAGACCACCGTCTCGCTGGAGACGCCGGTCGGCGCGGAGGAGGACGCTCACCTCGGCGATTTCATCGAGGACAAGGACGCTGTGTCTCCGGCCGATGCGCTTTTGACCGCCGACTTGTGCGAGCAAACGCGCCGGGTGCTGGCCACGCTGACCCCGCGCGAGGAGAAGATTCTCCGGATGCGGTTTGGCATTGGCGAGCGCTCGGATCACACCCTGGAACAGGTGGGGGAGGAGTTCGACCTCACTCGTGAACGCATCCGCCAGATCGAGTCGAAGGCCCTGAAAAAGCTTCGCGCCAGCCACGAATTCCGCGATCTGCGCCCCCACTAACAGGCACGGGGTGGCGTTCGGGCTTTTTTGGAAGCCCGCGCGCAGTCCGGGGGGTACAATCGCGTTTTCTTTCCGCGCGAGAACGCGATGCCCACCCCCGAGACAATTCCAGAATCCGAGGTGACGCCTCCGTCGCTGTATTTCAACCGGGCGGCGCTGATCCGCGGCACCGTGGTGGCCGCCAGCGTCGCTACCACGGCTGCGCTCTATCGCCGGCTCAACGGTATGTCCCAGGTGACGGTGGAGGCCCCCAAGCTGGAAGGGGTGACTAAGACGCGCGCCTCGGCGACCGACGGGTTTCACGTCGACGAGCCCTTGACGCCGTTGGATTCGGTGGCGCACTACAACAATTTCTACGAGTTCACGACCGACAAAGACGGCGTCGCGGAGCGCGCCGCGCATTTTCAGACCAAGGGCTGGCAGGTCGCGGTCGAGGGCCTGGTGGGAAAACCCAGGATCTTCGACCTCGACGATCTCCGCAAGATTGCCGCTCCGGAGGAGCGGATTTACCGGATGCGCTGCGTGGAGGCCTGGTCGATGGTCATTCCGTGGGCGGGCTTCTCGCTATCGAAGTTGCTCGGCCGGGTGGAGCCGCTGGGCTCGGCGAAATATGTGGCCTTCCAAACNNCAGGACGGGGCCCCCGTACGCCTGGTGGTTCCCTGGAAGTACGGATTCAAGGGCATCAAGTCGATCGTGAAGATATCTCTCGTGGCGTCCCAACCCGAGACGACCTGGAATCGGCGGGCGCCCCACGAGTACGGTTTCTATGCGAACGTCAACCCCACCGTCGATCACCCACGCTGGAGCCAGGCAACGGAACAACGGATCGGCGAGACCGGGCGGCGCTCCACGCTGATGTTCAACGGCTATGAGAAACAGGTGGCGGGGCTGTATTCCGGCATGGACCTGCGCGCGCATTTCTGAGTTCCTGATCGTTGTTGCCCACCCATGAAGCGTGACGTCCGGTTCGCCAAGTTCGTCTTGATCCTGAATGGGATCGTTCCCGGCGCCATGCTGGCCTGGGACGCCTATCACCACCGCATCGGCGCCAACGGCGTCAACTATGCCCTGCACACGACGGGGCTCCTGGCATTCATCTTCCTGCTCCTGTCGCTGCTCGTGACCCCGCTGCGCAAGGTGACCGGATGGAACACGATCATCACGTTCCGTCGGTCGTTGGGACTGTACGGATTTTTCTACGCGTGCGTTCATTTTCTGATCTTCTATGGGTTTGACCGCGCGCTGAGCGCCGCCAGCACCGTGCACGAAATCCTGTCACGGCGCTATTTGCAGATCGGCACCGCGGGCCTGCTGCTGATGGTTCCGCTCGCGCTGACCTCGACCAACGGGATGGTGATGCGGTTGGGGGCCAAGCGCTGGAAGGCCCTCCACCGCGTCACCTATCTGGTCGCCTGCGCGGCCGCCGTTCACTATTACCTCCTCGTCAAATCGGACGTGCGTCAGCCGCTGGCCTTCGCCGCGGTCTTGACCGCGTTGCTGGTTTTCAGGCTGGCCACCTTCGTGCGCGGACGACGCAGGGTGGGCTCCGTGGCCGTCGCGCCGGCCCAAGCGGTCGTGCCCGGGCCCACCAAGCCGCGCACGTGGTCGGGCGAGCTGCGCGTCGCGCGCGTGTTCGACGAGACGCCCGACGTTCGCACCTTTCGGCTGGTGGCCCTCGACGGGGGGGAACTGCCTTTCAGCCATGAACCGGGGCAATATCTGAATCTGGCCCTCAACATCGATGGGAGGCGGGTCAACCGCTCGTACACGATCGCCTCGTCGCCCACCCGGGCGCACTACTGCGAGGTGACGATCAAGCGCAGCGCAACCGGGACCGGGTCACTCCACATGCACGACACGATTCGCGCGGGCAGCCTGATCAAGGTGTCGGCGCCCGCTGGACGGTTCATTTTCACCGGTGCCCAAGCCAAACGGGTCGTGCTCATCGCCGGGGGCGTGGGGATCACGCCGCTCATGTCCATGGTGCGCTACCTCACCGACCGATGCTGGGCCGGCGACATCTACTTCGTCATCTCGGTCAGAAAACAAGCCGATCTCATCTTTCGGGACGAGCTCACCTATCTGGAACGGAGGTTTCCNNATGATGGCGGCGATGCGGAAACTGCTGGCGGAGATGGGCGTGGCCGAAACCGACGTCAAGACGGAGGCGTTCGTCTCGCCGCCGGCCGCGGCGGGGCCCGCGCCCGAGGCCGAGGCCGAGGCTTTCGTCCAGAGTGGGGTTGCCCTGGCCGTTGACATGGCCGCCGGCGACTGGCCCAGGTTCGACGGAGAGGCGGCTCTGGTGCGCTTCCAGCGATCCGGGAAAGCCGTCGGGGTGGTGTCGAATCAGACCATCCTGGAAACCGCCGAAGCCGCCGGCGTTGTGATTCCATTCGAGTGTCGCGCGGGCATATGCGGCCAATGCAAGACACGCCTGCTCACCGGTCGGGTGACCATGGAAAGCGAGGATGCCCTGAGCGTCGCGGAAAAGGCGCGCGGGCTGATCCTCGCCTGCCAGTCCCATCCTCAGGGGAACGTCACCATTGATGCCTGATGACCGCGCTCGGTGCGCGTGGCCCGGCTGGCCGGGGGGGCGATTCGCTCGCCGGTGAACTTGATATTCGTCGCGTTTGATACAATGCTCGCTTTCCGTCGATGGTGTGCGCCGTCGACGGCTAGACGTTCCAATCAAAACCTCACCAGGAGACAACCAATGAAGCTCACGCGTATCATCTTCATCGCCCTCGCCATCGCTCTGCCCGCTACCTGGACGGTCGCCCGGGCCGAGGGCGACGCCCCCGCGGAAGGCAAGAAGGAGAAGAAGGCCAAGAAGGGCAAGAAGGCCGACGCGCCCGCGGACGGCGAGAAGAAGGACGACAAGAAGATGTAGTCGTCCGGCACGGACTTGCTCCTATCTAGTCCAGGAGCGTTCGTGACAACCCGAGCCGGGAGACTGGCTCGGGTTTTTTGCGTCCGCGCCGCGGGCCGCGGGCACACACGGCGCGGAGGGACCGCAGGCCGGCGCGATCAGCCCTTCACTTCGTCCGTCCAAACCCGAAATCGATCCAGCTTGTTGGGCCCGAACGTGGTGCAGATGGCGACGTCGGCGGCGTCGCGACCCCGCGCGATGAGGACGCGGCCGACCCGTGGCGTGTTGTTGCGCGGATCGAACGTGTGCCAGGCGCCGCCNNGCGGGAATGTTCATGCAGCGGCAGAATGTCACGGCGAGGTGGGCGAAGTCGCGGCAGACCCCTCTTCGGTCGTTGAAGACCTCCCAGGCCGTCTTGGTCGGGCTCGCGTGCTGATAGCCGAATTCGACGTAGTCGTGCACGAAGTCGCAAATCGTTTGGACGCGGGCCCATCCGGGCGGGGACATCGAAAAGAGCTTCCAGGCTGTCTCGGACAGACGATCCGTCTCGCAATACCGGCTTCCGAGCAGAAACACCAGCGTCTCTTCCGGAAGCTGGTGCACCATGTGCTGCATCGCAAATGACGACGGAACTTCGCGGGCGCCGGTGTCGTTCAGGAGCGCGTCGGACGTCACCGAAAAACGGCCCTGGGGAGCCACCAGGCGGGTGCACCAGTTGCCAAAGAGATCCCGATAGCAGGCAATCGGGACCGCCGGCGTCGTCATCATCAAATCGGGACGCACCAGATCGGAGGCGCGGCTGTGATGGACGTTCAGGGTCAAGATCATGGGGGTGGGTTGTGGAAACTCGTAGACCAACTCGTAACCGACGCGGATTTGCATAGTCCTAGTCCTGCTTTTGTCAGTGTGACCGTTGAAGCGCCGGGGTACGTTTCCGGCGATAGGGTTCTTTGTTTCCGATCCGCCTATGCGTCAAGGGCCTGCGCGACCGCCGCGGACAAAAGAGGGGCGAGACGGCCGGCCCACTCCTGCTGGCCGGCTTCGTCGGAGATCAGGTCCTGGCGAATCTCGATCTCGACACACGGAATGCCGCGATTCTCGCCGTGGTGCACGAGCGAATAGTCCGTGAGCGCGCTGGCCGCGTAGGGCTCGTTGCAACCCACGACAAGGCCATCGACCCTGCGCAAAAGCCGCAACAGCGCTTCGGC
>PMNO01000668.1:4790-11426 GCA_003161835.1 Myxococcales bacterium
CCAGGGGCCGGTTGCAGTCAATCACCAGACGAGAATAGGGCTGCGTCACGACGATCGCGTCCAGCAAATGCCCGAGCCGCCGGGCAACCGCCCCCGCGCCGATATCCCACGCGATGTGCCGCGCGAGATCCTCCGGTGACAAGCCAAGCGATCCGAGCACGCGCGGCAACGCTCGTCCCGCGTGATCGCAGGCGATCAGGAATGGGGACACTCCGTCGCGGCCGCCTATCTCGAAGGGTTGCGGCTCGTCCGGTTCCAGGAGCGCGGGTTGCGCTTTATGCGGCATCACGCGCTTCTCCTTCGTTTCTCGATCTGGACCATGGGTGTTTCTAGCGGTTTTTCCGGACCGTGGAAACGAATCGGTGCACCAGCCCCGGCCCCTGGCCTATCATGCGCGCATGGCCGACAGAGGGACCAGCGACGGCACGGCGTTCGAGATCGTGACGTTGTTGCCGGGGTTTTCGGAACTCAAGAAGCGTTCGGGCGAGCTGGACGGGAACCTGCCCGTGCGGGCCGCCCGCTATTGTGGCCCCGTCTTCGAGGGCAGCGCGGCTGGGTTTCAGATTTCGTTGGCGCAGCCCATGACGCTGGCGCGCGATCGCAAGGGTCGCCTCACCTGCGATATGACACCTCCGACGCATCAGCTGGTCACCCAAGAGGTGGACGCCGCCCTCGAGCGAGGGATCGAGGCGGGCCTGCTGGCGCGCGACGGCCATTGGCATCGGCTGCTCCGCGGCGATGCACTGCCGATCCGGGGCAACCGGATGACGGTGTGGACCGGGCACATGATCCGCCCGCGCGGAGGAATCTGGCTGTTGGTGGGCGGTGCTTTCAATCGCCGCAGTCGGGTGTCGGTGGTGGAACACGTGGTCAGCGACCCGGACGCGTTCGTTCCGCTGGTGATCGAGATTGACGCACGCGTCGTGACCGAAGAGCCCTTGTGGCTGGAGGCTGAGCTTGGCTGCGTGACGGCCCTGTCGCCGGCGGTGAAAATGAAGAAGGGCCGGCTGCAGGCGGGCGCGCCCGAGCTGCGGCAGTTCGGCGAATTTTTTTCGGAGGACTATTTCGAGACGAAAGCAAAGCATCCGACAGCGGCTTATGTGCGTCGGCAGCGGGGGCACCGGGTGAAGACGATGGATGCGTGCGAGGCGCGGCTCGGGTACGTGGGCCCCGACGTTCACGAGGTGGGGGAGTTCAATCGCTTCGCCACCCCCAGCGGATTTTCGCGCCAGCCTTCCGCGCCGGGGCAACTGCAATTCGCCCTGGTGCGCAACATCGCCCCGACCCGCTGGACGTGGCAGGGCCAGACCCATTCCCGGTTTGAAGTTCGCAAGGAAGAACATGTTCCCGCTCTCGAGGCGTTGTGGAAGAAGACCGTGGGTGACAAGTGTCCGTCGGGTCTGGAATTCATCCGTGGCCATCTGATGGGGGAGCACTGGGATCAGCCCTACGTACAGTTTCAGCCGTGGGTCTTTCTGCCCACTTCACCGGGTTGGTCGACTCTGGTCGACGGCGCCCACCGAGTGCCCGCGTACGACGGGATGCGCGCGGTCATCGCGACGGATTGGTTCTTCGCGCTGGCGATGGTGTACCGCATGTACGGTCCGTCGTCGGTGCGCATTCCGTTTCGGGCACCCATGCTGCGGGCGCTACCGGTGCCGCGGAACGTGCTCGATCTGGGGATGAAGGAGAGCCTCTTGTAGGACGATTGACGCTGGGGCCGTCAGCCGGGGCGAGCCGATCAAGAGTGTATGCTTGCGGACATGCGGACCAGAGCGGCCCCCTTGTTGTTCGCCGTCGCGTCGGTTGGCTTGGTTGGATGCTTTTCCCCCTCGAGTAGCGCTCCTGATGGCGGAGCGGGGGCTGGCAACCGGGGCGGTTCCGGGGGCCTGGCGGGTCAGCCGGGGGCGCAGACCGGCTCCGGCGGTTCGGGTTCGGGGGGACAGGTTGCGAGCGGGGGCTCCGGGTCGGGTGGGCAAAGCTCCGCCGGTTCGGCGACCGGAGGTGGTGGCACCGCCAGTGGCGGCTCGGCGTCAGGAGGCCAGGGCGGCATCGGTGGAGCATCGGGCGGGGGTGGCATGGCAGGGGCATCGAGCCAGGGCGGCGCGGCGGGTTCGGGGAAGCCGGGAACAGGCGGCGCGGGGCAGGGTGGTGGGGGCGGCATGGCGGTCGCGCCACCGGGGCTCGGCGCATGCAAGCTCCCCGCGGGGGCAAATTTCGCGGACGCGCAAACCGCCTACGCGAAGTTCAAGACGGATTTGCTGACGGCCGACGGAGCGGGCGGTTTTCTCAGGGTCCGCCGCCCCAATTCGGGAACAATCAATTCAAGCAATTCCGAGGGAATCGGCTACGGCATGCTGATCGCTGTCTACATGGACGACCCCACGGTCTTTGATCAGCTCTGGAAGTACGAGCAGCTACACTTGCGCGGAAACGGTTTGATGGACTGGGAAATCAACGCGGCGGGCACCGCACCCACCGGAACCGGCGCGGCGACGGACGGGGACGAGGACCAAGCCTTCGCGCTCGTGATGGCGGACAAGAAATGGGGCGGGTCCGGAACCCTGGCCGATACGTACCTGAACTACGCCAAGAAGCAGATCGATCTCATCTGGCAGTACGAGGTCGATCAAACCCGCGGCTACGTGCTAGCGCCGGGCGACAGCTTCGGCGGCGGAGGCATCGTCAACATCTCGTATTTCGCGCCCGCCTTCTATCGAGTCTTTGGCCAGACGACGGGTAAAGCGGCCGACTGGAAGCGGGTGATTGACTCGAGCTATCAGGCCCTATCGGCGTCCTTGAACGCCGCGAACAAGAATGTCACCAACGGTCTGGTTCCCGCGTGGTCGACTCCCGCCGGGGTTCCCGCGGCGCCCAATGGAACGCTCCCGACGTATCACCAGCTCGATTCGTCGCGCACACCGTTTCGCATCGCCCAGGACTATTGCTGGTTCAACGAGCCGAACGCGCTGGCGTACCTTCAGAAGATCAATGCCTTCTATTCGGGGATCGGAGCCGCCAATATTCTGGATGCCTACAATCTGGATGGGACACCTTTCGCGGGATCTGGCTCCTTCCCCGCGGCCAGCCTCCATTTGGCTGCATTCGTCGGTCCGGCGGGCGTGGGAGCGATGGCCACGCCGGCTTTTGCCACTCTGCGCGACCAGGCATACACCGCCCTCATCACCCCCCCGGGTCTGCTTGGCGGCAGCCTCTACTACAACGAATCTTGGACCGTGCTGTCCGTACTGATGATGACCGGACACTACCTCAACCTGGCGAACTGATGCTGTCGCGGGCGGCGTGCTCCTCGCGGGCCTTCGCGCGCACGGCGGCCCGGGCCTCGGACGCGTGCCAGCCGCGGGGCGCCAACGCGAGGTAGCGCCGATACGCTTCGGCGGCGGCGCTCGGATTGCCCGCGTGTGTCTCGGCGTGGGCCACGATCACGAAGGCCTCGGCCAAGGACGGATCTAGTGTGATCGCGCGGTTCGCCCACTGCTCCGCGTCGGGCAGACGGGCCCGGGCGTGGTGTGCGTGCGCGATTCTCAGCGCGAGCGCCGCATCCTGCGGTCGGGCTTCGAAGGCCTTCGTGCACGTTTCAATCGAGATGCGCCACCTGCGTTGCCCGAACGTCTCGGCGCAGGCGCTGTCCAGGGCGGCCAACTCGGCCGCGCTCGCGGGAATGATGGGGGGCGCAGCAAGCGGGGTGGCCAGGACCGGGAGCGGGGCCGAGCGCGCGACCGGCTCTTTGATCGGGTCGGGCGCGGTTTGCACCTGCGGCGCCGGCGGCCGACCGAAGCCCCGAGCCGGCACTGTCGTTGCCACGGAAGCGGGGACGGGCCTGGCTGCCTGTGCGCCGTGGCGCCGCCCGACGCGCGGGCCGAACACGAATAGACCCACGGCGATGCCCCCCGCGATCCCGAGCAACCAGCCCCGAGCGCGCGCGGTCTCGCGCCGCGCCCGCGCCCGCGCCGCCTCCTGGGCGGACCGTACCGCCAGCAGCGACGCGCGAGCCGCATCCGACAGAGGGAGAGTGACACGCTGGTTGGGGATACGCACCCCCTTCGATTCGCCGCCTTGCTGATCCATCCCACGATTGAGCCACCATCGGGTAGCACGAGCAAGAAACTCACCTTTTCGCGCATTGCGTGGGGTCGGCTCCTGCGTGGTGATTTGGCGCAAATTCAACTAGAGTCGTGACCGGTTTCTTGCAGTTGGGGCTACTGTTGTTGTCTCTCGGTGTGTCTTGCGCGACCCGCGCGGTTCGATCGTACGCCGGGGCTTTCGGGGTATCTTATCAAGGGTGTCTGCTTGACAATGGAACAGAAATTCTGGATCGTGTACCGGTGGGAATTTTCAGTCCGCGGCCCGCTCCGAGACGACCCCGCAACCACGCGACGAAAGGATCCGGAACTATGAAGATTGGGTCGATTTCTGTGTTGTTGGCCGGGGTAGTGGCCTGCGGGTCGACCGCCAGCCCAGGCAACGGAAGTTCGGGCGGCGCGACAGGTTCCGGTGGGGCTTCGGTAGCAAGCGGAGGTAACGGTTCGGGCGGGTCCGCGGCGACAGGCTCGGGCGGAAGCCTCGCGGCGAGCGGGGGATCTGGTTCGGGCGGAAGCACCGCGTCCGGCGGCGGCGTGGGGTCGGGCGGCAGCGTCGTGGGCGGCGCGACAGCGTCGGGTGGCGTCGTCGGCTCAGGGGGGGCGGCGGTGGGAGGGAATGCGGGTGGCAAGGGAATGGCCGGAGCGACCGGAACCGGCGGAACGCCGCCCACCGGCGGGACGACGGTGTCTGCGTTCTCGGTCGTCACGAATCGTTACGACAATGCTCGCAGCGGCTCGAACATGAGCGAGACGATGCTCACCACGAGCAACGTCAACGCCGCCAAGTTCGGGCTCCTTTTTTCGCGCACGATAAACGGCTACGTCTACGGTCAGCCTCTCTATGTCGGGGGTTTGACCATCGCCGGCGCCAAGCACAACGTGGTCTACGTGGCCACGGAGCACAATGTGGTCTACGCGTTCGACGCGGATGCGCCCACCCCGGACGCTCCCTTGTGGTCGAAGACGCTGGGCACGCCGCTCACGCTGGGTGGCGGCGGTTACGACCCTGGTTGTACCGACATGCAGCAAAAAGAAGTGGGCATCACGTCCACGCCCGTGATCAGCCTGGCCGACAACAAGATCTACGTGGTGTCCAAGACGTCGACCGACCAGCAGCTACACGCACTCGATCTCGCCACGGGCGACGAGGCGGCGCCGTCACCGGTTTCGATCGGCAAGACGGCGATGACGGCCTTCGACCCTCAGATCCACCTCAATCGGCTGTCCTTGTTGCTGGTCAATGGTGTGATCTATATCGGTTTTGGCAGCCACTGTGACGCGGGGTCCTATCGCGGGTGGTTCTATGGCTACGACGCCAAGACGCTCACGCTGAAGACCGTGTACAACTCCACGCCGAGTGGTTCAAAGGGCGCACTGTGGCAATCGGGAATGGGCCCCGCCAGTGACGGCACGGATATCTGGATGACGGTGGGCAACGGCTCGACTGGTGGCGACAACATGGGCAACAACGTGGTCAGGCTGACGCCCGCGGGGAGTGGCATGACCATCACGGCGCACTATCAATCCAACGTCAGCGGTGACAACGATCTGCAATCGGGCGCCGTTCTTCTGGGCACGAGCGGACAGGTCGTCGGTGGGGGCAAGGACGGGGCGATTCTACTGTTGGGCCAGTCGGACTTGTCCCTCAAGCAACAGGTTCAGGTAGGCGGGGAGGTCAATTCATTCGTGTACTGGAATGGCTCGGGGGGGCCGACGCTGTTCGCCTGGACCGTGGGCGGATCGTTGCGCAACTATGCGGTGGGCAGTGGATCTCTCACACTCAAGTCTCAGAATACCGAGAAAAAACCAGGACATCCTTCCGCAATCTTCACGGTATCCTCGAACGGCACCATGGCCGGAACTGGCATCGTGTGGGCGAACGTTCCGCAGGGGGATGCCTGGCACATGGCGGTGCCCGGAGCGCTCTACGCGTTCGACGCCGCCGACGTGTCCAAGCCCTCGTTGTGGAACAGCACGCTGAACGCGGCCGACAACCTGGGTACGTACGCCAAATACAGCACGCCCATCGTGGCGAATGGCAAGGTCTACCTGGCGACTTTTTCGAACAAGTTGCAGGTTTACGGACTCAAGTAGTGGCCTGTTCTTCGCGGACGCGATCGACGGCGCCATCGATCGCCCGATTGATGGCGATCGCTGGGACGTGCTCCCCGGGCGTCGTGATGGCGTGCGTGGCGGCGTCGCTGGTCGTCGGAGCAGCTGGATGTCGGGCCGCCGCGCAGGAGACCGCCCCCAAAGACTCAGGTGCGATAGGAGACGCGGCGCCAACCGGGGGTGCCGGTGGGGCGGATGCCGGCGCCCACGATTCTGGCGGCACGCCCGCGGTTGACTCTTCGACCACTCAGGACGCCTCCGTCACGGATGCCGGGCAGTTTGGCATCGCGGCGCGGGCGCCAAAACAGACGTGCAATCCGCCGGCTCTTCCGACATCACCCGCCGACAAGCTCACGGCGACGGGATGTGTCGATCCGGCGGATCCCAAGAAGCCGGCGGCCAGCATGATTCCGTACGACGT
>PMNO01000189.1:0-9196 GCA_003161835.1 Myxococcales bacterium
TAGGACGGCGCCCTCTCACGGCGCAGACTCGGGTTCAATTCCCGATGGGGTCACCACGATAAGTCGCGCGAACCGCGGACTTAGAAGCTAATTCACAGTCTCGGAAGCCGCGGTTGGCACCAGGTTGGCACGAATTTCCGCCGCAGGCGCGTTCGCCGTGAGCGGATCCGTGCCGAATGAGAGCAGGCTGATGAAGTTGTCGCCTGCCCCCGGAGCGAGGTGTCCGTACCTCTCGCTGGTGGTGATGGACGAGTGGCCGAGCCACCGCTGGACGACGCGCAAGGGAGCGCCGCCTGACACCAGCACACTGGCGAAGCTGTGCCGAAGTCCGTGCCACGGGATCTGCCGCAACCCCGCGCGCCGTTGCGCTGCCCACAGATGCTCGCGCATCTGCCCGGGCCGGAGTCGTGTTCCATCGTCGTTGACGAAGATCCACTCGCTACCGTGTTCGATCGCGCGCAGCGCCTGCGACAACTCCGGCGTAAGCGGCACGGCGCGATGCCGTCCGCTCTTGGTGCCGGCTATGGCCTTGCCCCCCGGTGCCGACTGCCGGATGTGAATCATCCGGGACATCCAATCGACATCGCCCCACCGGATCGCGATCTGCTCGCCCATGCGTGCCCCCGTTGCCAACGGGAACAGCAGGAGCGCGCGCTCCCACTCGTCCCGCGCCACCGCCACCAACCGCGCCGCTTCTTCCGAGCGGTACCACTCCCACTGCGGATCGTCGACCTTCACCTTGGGAAGACGAGGCATCATCGCCAGGTATCCCCATTCCACCGCTGACGAGGGGATCGTGCTGAGGGTGGTCCGGATGTTGCGGATGGACTTGTCCTTCAGCCCTCGGGGTTTGCGGCGTCGTTCCCGCGTCGCCCGGAGTTTTTCCTCTTCGCGTCGCCTGCGTTTGAGCCCGAGCTGCGCGGCTCGTCCCTTTCGTGAGTAACCGTGGGTTGAGGAATCAGCAGAAACGCAGCGCGTGATTACCGAAAACCATCAATGACGTCAGGCAGTTAGATGGAACAGCAATTGTCGCAGGCGCAGCTCCCTCTATATTTTTCCCAGCGAACACGACCGGTTAGGGCGCCGTGAGCTCCGGCCCTTTATCTTGCGATGCGGGATCGAACGTCTGCATTCACCTACGTCCGTGTGGAAGGTCGACCTCGCATCGCAGACATCAAGGCGATGCGCCTCGGCGAACGGGAAGGAAGGACGCTAGGTGTCGAGAACCCTCAAGAACGGAACGATTTCCGGAGGCGACATATCGAAAGTCAGTTGATATTCGCTGGTCTGAAGCAACGGCCGTCCAGAATTCGAGAGCAGCGTCCACAACAGACGTCCATATCGATCCGTGTTCGGGGCTCGGGGTTAGCGGAATGAAATTCCTTTGAACGATCGTCGATTGCTGGGGAGCGTAGAGCATGGGCAACATGTCATAAGTTGGCGCCACATCTAGCAGGCGGCGTCCACGCGTGAAAAAGGCCAAATTTCCCGAGTGCATATCAGTATTGGCAATCAGATGACCGAAGGCCTCTCGCCAAAAAATTTCGTCATACACATCATCTGCAATGTGCTCCTGTACCAGGAGGGACCTGGCGGTGGCGCTCCAACTTTGAAGGGATCCAACGAATTGTGCGTCGAGCGGAAAGAGGGAAATGACCCCGTGCCTTCCACCTTGCGGTGTCCGGTCAAAGCGTTCCATTTCTAGAAAGACACGATCACTAGTTTCAATAATCTCGGATGTAACCGAGTTGTGATCATGGGCGGCGAGCGTCTGATGCGCGATGTGTTCTGCAATTAGCAAGTCGCCGACTCGGCGAGAGACCGGATTGGTGAGGGACGGAGAGAACTTCACGATCACCTCGATGCGCTCTCGTCCTTTAGTCGCGATAAATTTCGGCTGTTCGCCCGCGGCAGAAGATCCGGGATCCCCTGAACTAAGGACATTGTCTGCGAGCTGGGGGTAAATCGTTGCACGATCCTGAAGTGAAATCGGTGCCTCCGGAATCGCGCTATTTTTGACGTACAAGCGGAACGCTTCTTCGCCAATAATCAGATTTCCCGGAAGATTCCATCCATATTTGGCCAAGTACGAGAGGCACTGATTCGACGTCCAATGCTGAATGTTTTCTGGCAGACCGAGATCAGGATGCCGTCGCGGAATCATACGTCCTAGGAATCCGGAAGGTCTCAAGTCATGCAAGAAGTAAGGCAAGTCTTCGAAGAATGCCGAGTCGAAGTCGTCAGTTGATGCTTCAAAAAAGAATCCATTGGACCTGAGGGCATGGAGCGTACCGATCTGCGTCGCCTGACGCGTTGTATCAATTGCATAGATGGGGACCGTGCGTCCTATGCCCGGAATGTCTCGGTAGGCTGCATAGCGAACAGCGCGCGCGCGCCCAGTTATGAGGAGGTTCGGGCGCATCGTTTTCACAAGGCGTGAGAACGACGGTTGGCTGATTCCTAGAGCCCGAGCCGCCTCGGGACCGGAGGCAGAGCCGCGCCCCGCGAGGTAGAGAGCTAACTCCTGGGCGCTCTGTTGATCCATTTTCGATGCCATATTTGAATAGATACCTGAATCGATAATATACAATGGTCATAAGCTGTTGTCTTGGAGATGTACGCTTACGAGAATGGATTTTAGGGTGCTCGGTGGCTCAGGAGAGAAGCAGGGTACACGGCTGGTATATATACCAGCCGTGATACGAGAAGACATCGGCGATGTCCCCATCGAAATTGTTGGCCCGCCCGTTGGGCGAATGGGCGTCGGCCACCGAGGAGATGAAGGTGCTGCCGGCATGCAGCGCGGTGCAGTCCGCCCGGTGCTGAAACGTGCCGCTGTCGTTTGCACAGTCCGGGTATTTACCGGCGCCGAGCGACGTCGAGATGACGGCGACGTGCAGGTTGGGGAGGCCTCCCTCCACCTGCTTCAGGACATTCATGAAGTCAGGCAGCCGCTGGGCCATCTTCGTTTGTAAGGGCTCCATCGACAGGGAATTGTCCACCACGAACAACAGATCCAGATCGCGGTTGACCGACTGCTGGAACCGGTTCTTGACGACCTGGCTCGGGCTGCCCGCGGGCGCCACCAGCTTCCGCGCGTTGCAGGCCCAGACGACCGGGACGAGTGCCGCGCAAGCCACCCAACGGAGACAACGCCAACGCAATATGAGTGACAGACGATTCATCGGACTCCTCCTCGAATGTGAAATGTGAGCGACGGTGACGGGTGACGGATGACACAAGCGGCATTCACGACGCGCCGGCATGGGCCAACGACGCGACGGGATGGGACGCTGGTGCCCACCCGGACGGACGAACAGCCCAGACCGCGATGGCGGCGCCTAGACGACAACGCCCTCGCCGGAGATTTTTTGAGCAACGGAACCGGGCGTGGAGCCCCCTGCAGAGGGCTGGCGCCTGGTTCCTTCGGCCTCTGACCCTACTGTCTCCGGCGCGCGGAAATTCAGATCAACTATTTCGGCCAGGTCTATTTTTCGACGACCGGCGCAATTCCGCCGGAGGCCTCTGCTTTTTTTGAGCAGATTGCCGCGCCGCCGGAGACTGAATCGATGTGGATCACCCGCTGCGAATCGTTCGCGCGCCCTGGAGCGGAGACACCGTGGACCACGTCGACGATGCCCGTCTGGTGGCGGGGCTACGCGCCCGCGAGGCGTGGGCCGGACCCGCTCTGATCCAGCGCTACGGTAACCACGTCCGCCGGTTGCTGTTTCGCATACTGGGCAGCCAGGGTGAAGAACACGAGGACGTATTTCAGGACGTCGTGACCGAGGTCTGGCAAGGCATCGCCAAGCTGAAGGACGCGCACGCGCTGAAACCGTGGCTGACTCGCATTGCCGTTTTCACCGCACGCAGCGCCCTGCGCGGACGCAGGCGACGGCATTGGCTGTCGTTTTTCGAGGAGATCCCCGAGATCGAGGCGGCCTGGGCGGGACCCGACTTGCGCGAAGCCGCTCGCGCCGTCTATGAAATCTTCGAGCGTATGCCAGTCGACGAACGCATTCCGTTCTCGTTACGGATGCTTGACGACCTCGATCTCGAAACCACGGCCGACGCCTGCGGGACGTCGTTGGCGACAGTGAGACGACGCCTGGTCAGGGCCGAGCGCCGGTTCTTCAAGCTGGCGCGCCAGTACGACGTTCTTCGCCCCTGGGTGGAGTCGCGATGACGGAACGTCCCCGAGCCCGCGCCGACAGGAGCCTGTGGCAGCGGCTGGCCACGGTCCAGGATGCCGCATTGGCCGATCCGGCCGGTGGGTCGGTTGCCCACGTTGGCGGCGGTGGCGCGCGCGGCGACCGGGCGCGATCCCGACCGCGGAGGCAAAAATTGCTTGCCGGCAAGCTGCTGCTCGCGACGACGACACTCTGCGCTGTGGTGCTGGCGTTGGCGCTGGCGCTGCGCCGGGCAGCGCCGCCGCAGTCATGGGAGGCAGGCCGAATCATCGATGCTGCGGACGAGGGGCGACCGATCTTCACTGACGCCCGCAGCGATCTGCCTCTGCGGTTCGTCGACGGCTCGACCATCACGTTTCGCGCCGACTCCGCCGGGCGCTTGCAGCGACTGACGGGATCGGGGGCGGAGGTGATGCTCGAACGCGGGCGGTTAGACGCGCACGTCGTGCACGGGCGGTCGACCCTGTGGCTGGTGCACGCAGGAGCGTTCCGTGTGCGCGTGACGGGAACGCGTTTCGCCGTGATCTGGTCGGCCGCGCACGGACTGGATGTCGTGGTGCACGAGGGGTCGGTCATGATTGAAGGCGGCTCGCTGGGCGCGGGCGTCCCGCTGTCGGCGGGCCACCGCCTCACGATCGTGCGCGGCGTCGTGCGCACCGAGGCTGGTCCCGGGGGGGGAGACGCGAAGGCGAGCGATCAGCGGAACGCGCCGCCTCCGGCGCAGAGTGCGCCGCCTGCCGCCGCCTCTCCGCACGGGCTCGCCCCCGAGCCGGACTGGTTCGCCCTCGCTCAGCGGGGCGCGTATCGTCAGGCACGTGCCGTCGCCAGCGGTTTGGGCTGGGACGTCCTGTGCCGCGAATCGGACGCTCGCCGGCTGTTGATGCTGGGGGATGTGGCCCGGCACGCCGACGCCGCCGACGACGCCCGCCGCGCGTTCGAATCCCTGGTGACCCGTTTTCCCCACAGCCGCCTGACCGCCGACGCGGTCTTCAGTCTGGGCCGCCTTGCGTTCGAGGCGGATCGGCCGACCGAAGCCGCACGCTGGTTCCAGCGCTACGTCGACGATTGGCCTCGCGGACCGATGGGAGATCAGGCCAGCGGTCGCTTACTCGAGTGCGCGCTCCGCCGCGGCGACACCGCCGCCGCCCGGGCGGCGGCGGTGGCCTATCTGGCGCGGGCGCCTCAGGGTTCGCACGCGTCTTTGGCCAACGAAGTGCTTCGCCGGCAACCTGCGACCGCTGGGTCACCGTGACAACCTCCCAGATTCGCAGCTCGCGCCAGATGATTCTCGCCACATGCGTCCTGGCGGCGGCCGCCGCCGGCGGCGGCGCCTTCGAACGCGCGGCGAAAGCGACCGACACCGCAGTCGCCATCATAGCTCCCAAAGGCTCGCGCCTCGCCGACGATATTGGGCGGGAGCTGGCGCTTTCGGGGTTCACCGTGCTCATGGTCGCGCGCGTCACCGCGGCCCGGGACATGATGGACAGGGCGCGTCTATTGCTGAGCGCTGAGCTGCCGTTGGCGGTGGTGGTGCGCGCGGATGAGCGGCAGGTTCTGGTCGTGTCCCGCTCGCCGACGAGTGGGATCCAGGCTGGATTCGATCTGCGGCTGGACTCCGACGACGGCCTGACCCGACGGCGCGCGTGCCTGACGGTGGTCGAGTACCTGCGGGTATTGGGCCAGGGACCAGGGCCAGTCGGTGAGCACGCCCTCAGCGGCCCGCGAGACGCGGAAGCACGCGAAGCGAGGGGCACTCCTTCTGTGCACGCCACCGCCTCGGCGCTGGTCGCCCTCCCCCTCGGCGCGCCATCGATCGACGAGCAATCGCCGCGGGTCCCATCTCGGACCATGGGCATTGCCACGGCTTTTGATCTGTCTTCGACGCAGAGCCAACCGAGCGGACACCTGCATTTCATGTGGTACTTTCCGCTGGGCACGCGACTGTCCTTCCAGGCGCGCGCGCTGTGGCCCATCCTCGGTGTCGGATTTCAGAGCGGCAGCGCCGACGTCCGCATGTGGACCTTCGGGGCAGCGCTGGGCTTGCAGTACGCGTTTCGCGAGCCCCCCGCGCGCTGGCGTCCCCTCATGGGTCTGGTCCTCGGCAATAGCATGCAGCTGACAGAGACCAGCTCAGCGTTGCCCACCGAAAGCCGATCGGCCGTGACGCCCATCATAACCGTCGGTCTGCTGGGAGGGCTGCGGTACGCGTTGAACCGGCGGGCGCAGTTGCTGTGGGAGCTTGAGGTGGCGCGAGGCTGGCTGGTGGCCAGCGCCAATCGCGCCGCATATGAAACGGCGAGCGCCAACGCGTTTTCGATCCACGCGTCGTTCGGTATCCTGTTCGAGTACTGAGCGTTCCATGGAGCTGGCCTATGGCAGCACGGACCGAACCTCGTCGAGCCCCGGGCGGCCGCGTCCGCTGCAGGCGCCGGGTTGAATCTCAACGACTGGAGGGCATGCCGGAGAGCATCCCTTACCTGTCACGAGCGTCCCAGTCGGCATCGAAAAGACCACGCTGTCTCCGGGATGCACGATCGTAAATTGCGCCGGCATCACCCCGCGGTCAGCACAGCCGCCGCACCCCGAAGCCAATTGTTAAACTGGTAAGGTGGCCGTGCAGTATGCGACGGGAATTCGGCTGTTGAGGGGCGGGTCCACTGTCGCCACGACCCGCTTGATCTACCAGCGGGTGGGGGGGGACAGTGGCTTCAACATGATAGGGGCCGGCCTGCCGACGGGCCGCTGGGTGCACGTGGCTTTGACTTTTGTTCCTCCGGGAACGGCGGGACAGGGACCAGAGGGATCCGTCACGCTCACGGTTGACGGTTCCACCCTCGCTTCCTACCGCAACGTCATCTCCGTGGACTACTACGCCGCCGCGAGCACGGCGACAGTGTTGTCCATTGGCCTAAGCAGATATCGCTCCGTGACACCGATTCGACGCCGAGCACAAATGGCAGGACGAAGGGTCAGGGCCCCGACAGCGCCGAGAAGACGGTGGTGCGCCGCAAGGTGTAGGGCCCTTCCACCGAGATCCACAGCTTTAGGGGACGATCCGACAGCATGATGCTCCAGTCGTCGGCGTCGCCGGCCGCGTTCACCGCGGGAAACAGTAGGTGGGTGGCTCGTGGCGAGAGGACCGGCTCGGTGATTGGCCGAATCGTGCGATACGGCTTGGTCGCGAGTTCGCTGCCGTCGCCGTTCAGCAGGGCCACCCGGCCCTCCCCGTCGAAGCGTAGGCCGGTGAAGCCCTCGAGCATCTCGCCGCTGCATAGGGTCCAGGCGCCCGCCAGCACGTGGTCGAGGTCGCCGATCTCGGGATCGATTGTGCCGCTCTCTGGCACGGCACAGGCGGGTGNNCAGACGCAAAGGGGGTGGGGGCTGCCGCAACCTCTCGCGTGCTACGCACGTACACGCTGACGGACTCGTCTAGGTCGGGCAGCGGAGCGTCCGCCGACACCAGCAGCATGTCACCCCAGAGGTGGGTCGGCATCCAGGTGCCAGGCCCAAGCAGGTTAATCTGGAAGAACCCCACGCCGTTGAACCCTTGCGCGTGAGTGTCGATGGGATCCTCGACCACTCCCTCGCGCTGGAAGCCGCCACGCGCGACGAGCCCGCCATCTTGCCAGACCAAGGTCCGCCAGCTTCCGTCGTTCGCGATCTGGAGGCCGGCGTGAGGCTGACCGTCGGCCGCGCGGCAGCGGATCCACGTCCCGTGCAGCGAGGCCAAGGCGTCCGCGCCGGTGGCAAACGGCGTGTACTGGGTCGACGCGGCGATGTACGCGGCGGCGGGCGCACATTCCTGGACCAGCTCGGGCGGCACGACGTACGGCGGGTGGCCCCGCGCGGGCAACTGGAATTTATCGGTGTCCCATCGCCCCACCACCCGCGTGCGGTCGACGACCAGGTCCGCCGTAAGGCGCCCGTCGGCCAGGACCACCATCAGCGTTGGTGTCGCATCTTCCGATGATACAAGGGGCGTGAAGGTCACTCCGAAGAGCGAAAGCTCCTGGCTTGGGTCTGGCCGCGCGTAGGAATCGTCGAGATCGGGCAACGGAATCTGCAGTGTCCCCCTGTAGGGAGCGTTGAACCTCAAGACCGTGGCATGACCGTCGAGCACGCCGTCTCGGGTTTTGACGTGCAAGGTTGCCTCGATGAAGAGACTGCCGAAGCATCCCGTGGTGCTTTCCGAACGCGGCGCTCCCGCGGCCGAGTCGAAATCGACACTCAGGACCGACGCCTGCAGGCCCTTCAGCCAGGTCCCTTCCAGATCGTGATGCCCGTGGGCGAAGTCGAGCAAACGCAGTACTTGTGTATCGCTCGCCGACGTGGGCGATGACTGACAGGTACTGCTTGTCGAGCTCATCGGTGTCGTGCTTCCTCCCCCCGGCGACGTGTTCGCGGTGCCGGTATTCACGCTGCCGATACAGCCAACCCCGAGCGCAGTGTAGACGGCGAGCGCCCACGAGCGACAGCGCCCTCGATCAATAGTGGCAATACCGGCAAGGATCATTCGCCTCCCCCTTTCGCTGTATTCCAGCCGATCTTCCCCGAAGCAACAATATGCCACCGCACTCGCGCGCAGCCAGCGCGAAAAACGGGCAATGGTCCGGCGAACGCCGGACGTCGCCCCGTCGACTGCGACAGGATCGCCCCGATTCGGTCGCGATGCTCGATCTTTTGAAGAGTTCAAGGCCGTCATCGCGAGTCTTGACAGGGACGGCATCCCACACGCACTGTGCGGCGCGTTGGCCATGGCGGTAATCCTTCGACATCACGATCGCGCCGTGCTGTCGGGCCGCGAAGAAGATGCGGGAGTCCTCGGCGTCTCTCAGACCGAGATCGCGACCGTCGCTCTTTGAGGACGAAGGTTCTCCACCCGACGTCCGACACGTCGTCGACATCTTTCGCCGGGTGATCCGCGACCACCTTCGTCGGTCGATTTGGCTCGGGGGGTCGGTCGATTGTCGGTCGGTTCGAATGGAGGGTACACATCCCTGGCTCAT
>PMNO01000189.1:9291-9505 GCA_003161835.1 Myxococcales bacterium
GCGAGAGCCCTGACGCGTAACCTTCCCCACGGGCTCGCGAGGACTCGCGAACTCGAGGCCAAGGGGGCCTCGCGTACCGTGATCCGCCGGATGGTCGATGCGGGCGAGCTCCGGCAGGTCGCGCGCGGCCTTTACGCTCCTGCCGACCTCGAAGCTACGGAGCACCATGGTCTCGCCGCGGCTGCAGCTCTCGTCGCGCTGGAAGCGCTGCGCG
>PMNO01000340.1 GCA_003161835.1 Myxococcales bacterium
CCCCTCTCCCTAACCCTCTCCCCGCTGCCGCGGGGCGAGGGGATCGGAATGATCGGCTCTCCCCGCTGCCGCGGGGCGAGGGGACCGGAAGGAGGCCGGAGTCGGAAGGAGGACCGGAGCCGCGTCGGAGACGGAGCCGCGTCGGCGACGCGACGCAGTGGCGGGCGGCGCCATTTTCGTTTACCATGGCGGCGCCCGCTTCCAACCGGGGGTTGAGGCACAGACCACCCGCCCATTAGATGAGTCTCACCCGCACAGAGGCAACGTACTCATGATCGCGTTTGTCGTGGGAACCCGTCCGGAATTGATCAAGATCGCTCCCGTCGTGAAGGCGCTGGAGCGCCGGGGCGCGCCGCTCTCGATCGTGCACACGGGCCAGCACTATTCTTACGAGCTCGACGCGATCTTCTTCGAGGAGCTCGGGTTGCCCAGGCCCTTCGCCAACCTGGAGGTGGGCTCGTCGGGACCGGCGCAGCAGCTGGGGACCATCATCATTCGCAGCGCCGAGGTCCTGGCCAAGCTGCAGCCGCGCTGGGTGCTGGTTCAGGGCGACACCAACAGCGTGCTCGGCGGCGCGCTGGCGGCCTACAAGCTGGGCATGCCGGTGGCGCATCTCGAAGCAGGCCTGCGCAGCGACGATTGGGACATGCCCGAGGAGGCCAACCGCGTGCTGGCCGGTCGGGTGGCCGCGTTGCACCTGTGCCCGACCGAGGGACAGGTCGAACGGCTGCGCCGGGAGAACATCGTGCGCGGTGTTCACGTGGTCGGCAACACCGTCGTGGATGCCGCCTTGATGAACGCGGATCGCGCGCGCGAGCGGTCCCAGGTGATTGAACGCCTGGGCCTGGCCGGCAAGCGCTACGCGCTGGTCACCTTGCACCGGCCGTCCAACGTCGATTCAGAGGAACGGCTGACCGCTGTCCTCCGAGCCCTGGGCGCGGTCGGGCGTCATCACGGGCTGTTGCTGGTGTTCCCGACCCACCCCCGCACCCGAGCCACGATCGCGCGCATGGCGGAGGGGCGGCGATTTTCGGAGCCGCCTTTCATCACGACCGATCCGGTCGGCTACCTGGATTTTCTGCGCCTCGCGGCCGACGCGCAGCTCACCCTGACCGACTCCGGCGGGGTTCAAGAAGAAGCCTGCACCTTGCATGTACCGTGCGTCACGTTGCGCGCCAACACCGAACGTCCCGAGACGGTCGATGTCGGGGCCAACATGCTGTGCGATTCCACCGCTCCCGGAGTGCTGGAGGCGGCGGTCGAGACGATGCTCGCCCGGCCGCGCACCTGGAAGAATCCGTTCGGGGACGGGCGCGCCGGCGAGCGCGTCGCCGACTTGTTGCTCGATCCGAATACGCGGCGGGTCCCCTCCGGAGCGCCCTAGCCTTTTCCTTGTATGAAGAAGCTCCGCGCCCTCGTCCTGGCCGAATCCTGCCACCCCGAATGGTTCAGTGTGCCGCTGGTGGGCTGGTCCCACTGCGAGGCTCTGCACCGCCTCACCGAATCGCTGGACGCGCATGTCGTCACCCAGGTGCGCAACACGGATGCGTTCGTGCGTCACGGGTGGCGCCCGGGAGTGGACTTCACCGCCGTCGACACCGAGATGATCGCGCGGCCGATGTGGCGGTTCGACGAGGCGGTGCGCAAGACGTCCGGCCTGGGGTGGACGGCCAACACCGCGCTCGCCCCGATTTCCTACGCCTACTTCGAGTACAAGGTCTGGAAAGAGTTCGGCGCCGCGATCAAGGGGCGACAGTGGGACGTTGTGCACCGCGTGACCTCCTTGAGCCCCACGACCCCGAGCGTGATCGCGGGGGCGTGCCGGCGCGCCGGGGTGCCGTTCGTGTGGGGTCCCATCAACGGGGGCGTGCCGTGGCCCAAGGGCTTTCACCATCAGCTGCGCGCGGAGGGCGAATATCTGTCCTACGTGCGGGGGGCCTACAAGCTGTTGCCGTTCTATCGAGGCAGCCGGCGCGACGCCGCGGCCATCGTGATTGGGTCCCGCGACACGTGGTCACAAATGCCAGCCGAGTATCGCGATCGGTGCGTGTACGTACCAGAAAACGCCGTCGATCCCGCCCGATTCTCGCGCTCGGTGCAAGGCCCGATTCGCACGCCATTGCGCATCGCCTTCGTGGGCCGATTGGTTCCTTATAAGGGCGCGGACATGTTGTTGGAGGCGGCGGCTCCCCTGGTGCGCGCGGGCAAGGTGGTGATCGACATCATCGGCGACGGCGAACAGATGGGTCAGCTCCGACAGATCGTCGCCGCCCAGAGCATGGGCCCGGGTGTAAAGTTGGACGGCTGGGTGGAACACGTGCACATGCAGGAACGGCTGGCTGAGTCGGACGTGCTGGGTTTCCCGAGCATTCGCGAATTCGGCGGGGGCGTCGTGCTGGAGGCGATGGCCCTGGGGCTGGTCCCGGTCGTCGCCGATTATGGCGGGCCGGCCGAACTCGTCACCGAACGCACGGGTTACCGTGTCCAGATGGGGACGCGCGCCGATCTGGTCGGCCGCTTTCGTGAGGTGCTGGGTAGCCTTGCCCAGGATCCGTCGGGCCTCCGCGCGATGGGCCAGCGGGCGCGGGACCGCGTGTTCAAGCTATTCACGTGGGACGCCAAGGCCAAGCAGATCCTCGAGGTGTACCGGTGGGTTGCGGGTCAACGCGCCAAGCCTGATTTTGGGATGCCCTTTCCCGACTGAAAACATATGGACAGGAACGATCTTGAAACTTAACGAATTTCTAGACTTTCCCCCCTTGACGTTTGCGGCCATCGCCAAGCGCGATCTGCTCGGTGGCGCTCATCCCATCGGCTCCGCCCACGCGCATCTCGATGCGGCGGCCGATTGGCTCGCGCGTGCCCANNTGCCGCTGGCTGTGTCGCGTGCAAAACGCCGATGGCTCCATCTCCAACCCGGTTTTCGATCCGTCGCGCGGCATCGTATTCGATACCGGACAGGTCCTTCACGGGCTGGTCCGCGCATTCGAGGAAACCGGGGACTCCGAAATCCTGGGCGCCGCGGAGCGCGCGGGCGATTGGCTGACCACGATCGCCGATCGCGAAGGCCGCTGGACGCGCAACACGTACAACCGCATTCCGCACGTGTACAACACGCGCAGCGCCTGGGCGCTGGTCCGCCTGCACAAGCTTCGGCCGGCCGCGCAACGTGAGGCGGTCGCGCGCGCCAACCTCGACTGGGCGCTGTCCCAGAGGCGCGGCGGGTACTACGATCAGAATGCCTTTGAAGTCGGCGTTCCGCCGTTCACGCACACCATCGCCTACGCTATCCGTGGCCTGCTGGAGTCCGGGGTGCTCCTCGAAGACCAACGCTACATCGACGCGGCGGAGGCCAGCGCGCGCGCGGTCGTCGAACGCCTGCGCCCCGACGGATTTCTGCCAGGCACCATCGACATCGACGGCAAACCGCGGGCGACATACTGCTGCCTGACCGGCAATTGCCAGATGGGGATCATCTGGGCGCGGCTGCACCACCGGGGCGGGGATCCCGTCTTCCGGCGCGCGGCGGTGGACGCGCTTCGCTACGTCATGAGCTGGCAAGACATCGCCACCGGCAACCCGAACGTCAGGGGTGCCATCAAGGGCTCCCAGCCGGTCTGGGGAGCCTATTCNNTGGCTGACATGACGGCGGTTCCCGGGTCCGTGCCGGCTCCATCTGTCACTCTGTTGAACGGGCGGTTCGACGCCCTCGGTCTCGATGACACCGTCGATCTGATCAGCCGGCGCATCCAGGCCGGCCAACGGGGCTATCTGTGCACGGTCAACGTGGCGATCCTGATGATGATGCGCAAGGATGCGCGTCTGCAGGGATTCGTCGACCGCGCGGCGATTGTGGTGGCGGATGGTCAGCCGCTGATCTGGAGTTCGCGCATGCTGGCGCGTCGGTTGCCCGAACGGGTGGCGGGGGTGGACCTGGTCGATAGGTTGTGTGCGCGGGCCGCGCGCGAGGGATTTGGCGTGTATCTGCTGGGCGCGCACAAGACGGTGGTCGACAAGCTGGCGGATCGCCTGAAGCAACGGTACCCCGATCTCGTGCTGAGCGGCGTGGCCGACGGATACTTCGGCCCCGAGCAGGCCGAGAGCCGCGCGCAGGCGGTCGCGGCGAGCGGCGCCAAGATTCTGGTGGTCGCGATGGGCGTTCCGCGCCAGGAGCACTTCATCGAGGAATACTGGGATCGCCTGGGCGTTCCGTTCGCGATCGGGGTGGGGGGCTCTTTCGATGTGATGGCCCGGCTGCGGGTGCGCGCACCCGAGATCGTGCAGCGTGTGGGTCTCGAGTGGCTATTTCGGTTCGTCCAGGAGCCACGCCGGTTGGGCAAGCGCTACCTCGTGACGAACGCCGAGTTCCTGTACCTGATTTCGCGCGAGCTCCTGGCCTTCAAAAAACCAGCAGCCTGACGCGGGGATCGGGCCGATCAANNCGCCGCGCGGCTCGGGTCGCCAGGTTCGTGGCCCGCGTCGTTGCGCCTCCCGATCTGGGCTGCGCAAAATGCCACAACCAATATAGAGCCTGGCAACCCTGGCCCGTCTGGCCTGGCTTCGTTCGGGCCGACTTTGCAATTTGCCTGGCCTTTTGGTGGTGTGCGTTGCGATTTGCAAGTTTTTACAGTGAATGTACGTGCAGGAAATACCTTCGCAACAATAAGTCGGCAAACTCGATCTTGTTTCGGGGTCCAAAAAGNNGGAACCAGCCCGCCAACGGGCGCACCACGTTCATCGCATCGCAAAGGAGGGACCACCACCCATGTGGGAGCAGTACAGACGGACATTCTTCAAGATGCAGATCTTTATCGCCTTGGCCACGGGAGGGATCTTCTTCGCCCTGGGTCGCCATTGGCTCGTCGCGTTGGGCTTCTTTGCGATGATGCAGGTTGGCGCCTTCGTGGGAGCGTGGTGGGGTGATCGATTGAGAAGACGACTTAATCCGCAGTTCTTCTAGCCAGCAGCCGGGTACCTGCGCCGTTTTTTGGGCGCACAGGGAAATCGAATCTCATCACACAGCAGAATGAAGGGGAAATCATGTCCAAACAGGTCCGCAAACATCGTTCATTGGGGTGGCTCGCAACCGCGGCTCTAGCCGGCGTGTTGCTGGGTTCACTCGTCTCCCGCGCTCACGCGGATGACCCGGTCCCGGATAAAACCGGGGCATTCCAGACCACGCCGACGGCCTACACGGTCCCCGGNNGTCATGTTCATGCAGGCCGGGTTCGCGCTGGTGGAGACCGGACTCATCCGCGCGAAGAACGCCTCGCATACGATGTCGATGAACTTCATGGTCTACGGCCTCGGAATGTTGGGGTTCTTCATCTGCGGGTTCGCGTTCATGTGCGGTGGATTGAACGGTACGGCCATCGGTGGTCCGGTGACCTTGGGAGGAACGCCTACCCTCAATTCAATGTTCACGGTGGGTTCCGCCATCAACGGTGATCATGGTTGGGGGCTGCTCGGAACCACGGGCTTCTTCCTGTCGGGTAGCGGCTACGACGCCGCCGCGATCGTGCTGTTCCTGTTCATGATGGTCTTCATGGACACCACGGCCACCATCGTCACGGGCGCATGCGCCGAGCGCTGGAGCTTCAAGAGCTTCTTCATCTTCAGCATCATCATCGGCGGATTCATCTATCCGGTCTTCGGCTGCTGGGTGTGGGGCGGTGGATGGCTCGCTCAGCTCGGCTATCGCATGGGCCTCGGCCACGGCGCGGTCGACTACGCCGGCTCTGGCGTCGTTCACTTGCAAGGGGGAGCGTTGGCTCTGATCACGGCCTATCTCATCGGGCCTCGCATCGGTAAGTACGGCAAGGATGGCAAGGTCAATCCGATCCTTCCTCACGATATCCCGATGGTGCAGCTCGGAACCTTCATCCTGGCCTTCGGCTGGTTCGGATTCAACGCCGGCAGCTCGCTGGCCGGTGGCGACGGGCGTATCGGTATCGTCGCGGTGAACACCATGATCGCCGGCATGTCGGCCACCGTCTTCGGTGTCCTGTACATGTGGATGCGCTACGGCAAGCCCGACCCCAGCATGATGTGCAACAGCATGCTGGCCGGTCTGGTCGCCATCACCTCGCCCTGCGCGTTCGTCACCCCTGTGGGAGCGTTCATCATCGGGGCCGTCGCCGGTGTGTTGGTCGTCGTCAGCGTCATGTTCTTCGACAAGATCAAGGTCGACGATCCGGTCGGTGCCATCAGTGTTCACGGCGTGAACGGCGCCTGGGGATTGATTGCGGTGGGATTGTTCTCGGATGGCAGCTACGGCGCCGGCTGGAACGGCGTGGGTGCCACCGAGTACCTGGGGACCACGGGCGCGGCATTGAAGGGCGTCACGGGGCTCTTCTACGGCGATTCCAAGCAGCTCGTCGCCCAGGCCGTTGAAGTGGTCGTCGGAGCCGGTTGGAACATCCTGGTCGGTGGTCTCGCCTTCGTGATCATCGGCAAGGTGCTCGGGTCGAATCGCGTCTCGGCGGCGGTGGAGATCGCCGGTCTGGATGTCCCTGAAATGGGTATGCCGGGGTATCCAGAGTTCATCGAGCCCCGTTCGCCCGAGGAAGTCCCTGCGACGGAGATCGCGGCAGCCAAGGCCGCCATCCCATCGTTGGCCACCAGCACCTAACCCGACCAGCGTTGCCACAGTCTACTAGTCAGTAAGAAAATGATCCTGCTGGGCTCGATGCATCTTCGGCAACGGGCCCAGCAGTTTTCTCATGCTTAAGAATATCTTGGTCTGTCTGGAGGGGTCGCCGAGCAGCGAGGCGGCTACCCGTGTCTCCCTTGAAATAGCCAAGGCCTGCGGCGCCCGTTTGGTGGGGCTGGCCATCATCGATGAGCCGGATATTCGTGCCGGGGTGGCTACCGGGATTGGCGGTTCCAGCTTCAAACATGAACGTGACGAGGCATTGATGGCGGATGCCCGCAAGCACGCCGATGATTGGGTTTCAATGTTCGAAAGGCGGTGTCGCCAGGCCGACGTTCCCGCGGCGGGATTGGAGATCGTGGGCCGCCCGGCCCAGAGCATCCTGCGCGAGATGAACGCGCACGACCTGACCGTTATCGGGAGAGACGCGAACTTCCGTTTCGAGACCGAGACCGAAGATTTGCAAACCCGCGACACGATCTTGCACCAAGCCGAGCGCCCCGTTTTGCTCGTGCCGGAATCGAAGGACCCGAAGCTGGGACAGGTTGTCCTGGTTGCGTATGACGGCAGTGGCGCCGCCAAGCGTGCGCTCGCCAGCTTCGCCGCAAGCGGTCTCGCCGAAGGGCGAGAGATTCACGTCGCCACCGTGGACGACAATGGCGGGCAGGCCTGGGAAATGGCGAATCGCGCCGTTCAGATGCTGGCCACATCGGGCATTTCGGCGCGCGCGCACAACATCGTGTCGGTGTTGTCCAACGTGGACGCCTTGTTCGCGCAGGCGAACAAATTGGGCGCCGGAATGATGGTCATGGGTGCGTTCGCCCATTCCCGCCTCCGGCACCTCTTCTCTGGTTCCGCGACCCGCGGACTGCTCGAGACCTCCGATATTCCCCTCTACCTGCAGCACTAAATGTCTATCCCGTTCGAGCCATCTGCAGCCTCCGAAAAGCGTGGATATTACGTCCCATGACAGCGTCGACACCCCTATGGACCGTGGGGCCGTTCGTGCTGTACCTGCTGTTGATCGCAACCCTGCCGTTGTTCTTTTCGGCCTTCTGGGAGCACAACCGAAACAAATTGGTGGTGGCGTTGATTCTGTCGGCGCCGGTGGTTGGCTATCTGATCATCAGCAAGGGCGGTGAAGGGGGCGCCGAGCTGTTTCACACGGCCTGCGACTACGCGTCGTTCATCGCCTTGCTGGGCGCGCTCTTCACCATATCGGGGGGGGTGTGCCTGCGCGGATCTCTGGTTGGTTCGTCATTCGTCAACCTGGGATTCCTCGCCGTCGGGTCCGTCCTGGGCAGCATCATTGGCACCACCGGCGCATCGGTGCTGCTGATCCGTCCGCTCCTGCGGGCCAACGCCAAGCGCGGCTACGTCACGCACATCGCGGTCTTCTTCATTTTCATAGTGTCGAACGCGGCGGGTTTGCTGACCCCGCTCGGAGATCCGCCCTTGTTCCTCGGGTTCTTGCGCGGCGTCCCCTTCACCTGGACCCTGCGCTTGTTCCTCCCGTGGGCTTTCGTCAACGGAATCCTCCTGGCGCTTTTTTTCCTGATCGACCGCTTCCTGCTCCTTCGCGAGAAGCGTCGCCGACCCACGCATTCCCTCCCGCAATTTCCGCTCCCTGACGACGATGGGCCCTTGCGCATCGAGGGGACCTTGAATCTGGTGTGGTTGGTTGCGATCGTGGCCTTCGTTTTCGGGATCGGCTCCGTCGGTACGCGCCTGCTCGGTGACTCCGG
>PMNO01000357.1 GCA_003161835.1 Myxococcales bacterium
GACTGCCGAGGGACCGCGCGATGCCTCGTCTTGCTGCTGCTGGCAAGGCTCCTCGTGATGCCCGCGTCAACCGGAGGAGGAGAACAGGTGAGGACAACCCCAAAAGTCTCTATGCGTCAACATCCGAGTACGGGGTGCTGGACGAAGCCGCTTCGCGGCAGTTCGCGCCTCGCGTCTTGAGTGACGGGCAGGCGCGGAGCGCCGGCGAACGCGCGAATCGCAGCCAAGACAGACTGGACCTCCCGGGGCGGCACAGGTTGCGGCGCATTTTCGCACCGCGCCTACCCGCGGCGAACCGCCCGCCCGCGCCAGCATGTTACGATTGATTCCGTGATGTCCGCGGCATTCGAAGACCGAATCAGGCCCCTGCGGCGGGCGGAATACGACCGCATGGTGGACCTCGGCTTGTTCGAAGGCGAAAAAGTCGAGCTACTCAAGGGGTTCATTGTTCGCACGAGTCCACAGAAAAGCCCTCACGCGGGCACAGTGCAGTACTTGACGCACTTTTTCGTTCAGGCTCTGGGCGGCTCGCGCCGCGCCTCGGTGCGGGTACAACTGCCACTGATCGTCGGAGTCGATTCCGAGCCGGAGCCGGACATCGCTTTGGTGCCGATGGATGCCTATCGCGATCATCATCCCGATAGCGCCTTCCTGGTCATCGAGGTGGCCGATTCGTCTCTGGCGGCCGACCGCGAGAAAGCCGAAGTCTATGCGGACGGTGGGATCGGGGAGTACTGGATCGTCGACACCGCCCACGACCTGATCGAGGTTCGCACGGATATCGTCGACGGCGCTTACACCCGCGTGACGCCCTATCGGCGCGGCCACACTCTGTCGCCGGTCGCCTTTCCCGATGTTGCGCTGTCGGTGAGCGACGTGCTCGGCTAAGCGTACGAACGCGCCTACCCAAGCCGACCGCCGAGCCGCCGCCGTGTTAACGTCCGCGTGATGCGGGTTACCCGGGTTCTCGATGTGCTGGTGTTGTTGTTGCTGGCCACCCTGCTCGTGATGCCGCGCGCCAATGTGACCGTCAAGGCGGCATTGCTGGCGCCTCCCGAGCGTCGGGAACGGGTGGCCGAGCTGCAGGCGCATCTCCTGGGCGCGCCCGACGACGTGACGGCCGCGCTCGAGCTGGCGGATCTTTTTCTGGAGGGCAACCGGCCCGACTGGGCGCTCGCCACCGTGGGCGCGATGTTGCCACGCCACGACGACGACTATCGCATCGAGTTGCGGCAGGCGATCGCTTATGCCGATCGCTTCGAAGCGGCGCCGGCCTTCGCGGCGGCGGACCGGTCTTTGGCACTCTGCAACGCGCCACCACCCGCCGGTGTCCCGCCCTGCGACGAGGCGCCGCGCGCGCGCATCACGTTGCTGCGCGGGACGCTGGAGCGAATCAAGGGCATAGACATGCGGCGGAATCCCGCGCTGGCCAAGGACAAAATCTTCGAGGGGCTCCATCCGATCTGGGTACCGAAGAACCGGCGGCGCGCGGGCCCGGTGCCGGCCGGGGCCGCGGGCAACGGAAGTCCCGGAAGTCCCGTTCGGCCTTGACACGCACGGACCGTCTACGCATCATCTGCACCCTTCCAAGCGCCCGTAGCTCAATTGGATAGAGCATCGGCCTTCGAAGCCGAGGGTTGGGGGTTCGATTCCCTCCGGACGCACGCAACGACACAGGAGCCGACAAGCAACACAAAGCAGTAAGTAGCAAGCAGTAAACATCCGGGCGCATAGCTCAACTGGTAGAGCAGCAGACTCTTAATCTGTTTGTTGGTGGTTCGACCCCACCTGTGCCCACAAAGAGCAACAAGAGCCACAAGGCGGCGCGTTCATGAACCTGCCCTTCACGGTTTGTGTCATTGTTCTCACCTTGACGAACACGTCGGCGGTATCGCCTCCCGCCCTGGGCGGTGGCGTGTCCGTCGATGACTTCGTGGCCCTCTCGTATCGCGATGACCACGGCCATGCCTTGCCGGCCCGGCTGTTCGTCCCTCGGGCGACGGAGCCGGGCCAGAAATACCCGTTGGTTCTGTTTCTGCACGGCGCGGGCGGACGCGGCACGGACAACCGCGCCCAGCTGACGGATCAGGCGGCGCCGCTGGTGTTCGTGCAACCCGGCAATCAACGAAAATGGCCCGTGTTCATGGCCGCGCCGCAGTGCCCGCCCGATCAGCAGTGGGTGGACATGCCTTGGGGCGCGGCCACCGGCAAGGGCAAACGCCCGGCCAAGCCGACCTGGCCGTTGGCGGCCGCGATGGGTCTGGTCGAGCAACTCCTTCGCGACTACCCCGCGATCGATCCCCACCGGGTGTTCGTGACCGGCATGTCGATGGGCGGCGCCGGCACCTGGGACGCGGTGGTTCGCCACCCAGGCCAGTGGAAGGCCGCGGTGATTGTGTGTGGCGGATACGACGAGCTGACGGTGGAACCGCTCGTGAGCAGGCATCTGCCGATCTGGGCATTCCACGCCGCCGACGATCCCACGGTGCCGGTACAGCGCAGTCGCGAAATGATCGCGGCGTTGCGCGCGCGCGGGGCCACACCGCGATACACCGAGTACCCGGCCTCCGAGCATCACGGACACGCATCTTGGAAGCCGGCCTATTCCGATCCCCAGCTGCTGCCCTGGATGTTCGGGCCGCCGGGGCGATAGCGTTCAGCCGGTTCCTTTGTGGCCCGAAAAGACGCTCGCTGGCGACGATGGTAGGCTTGCGTGGATGTCGCCCGTGACTTCGCTTCTGCAGGATCACGATCCGGAAGCCTATGGGGCACGCTCGACGGAATCCGACCAGCTGGTGGTGCTGCACGGGGTCGACTGGCGGACCTACGGCGCTCTGCGCGAGCTCATCGACAGCCCGGGCGTCCGGATGACTTACCTGGAAGGAGCGCTCGAGATCATGAGCCCGTCCCGACGGCACGAGCACGAAAAGAAGACGATTGCCCGCATGATCGAGATTTTCGCGCTCGACCGTGATTTTCCCCTGCGGGGCTACGGTTCGACCACATTCAAACGCGAGGCCCGCGAGCGAGGCCTCGAGCCGGACGAATGTTACTGTGTGGACCACGAGCTCGCCGACGCCCCGGACATTGCTCTTGAAATCGTGATCACTTCGGGGGGCATCAATAAACTGGCCGTCTATCGCGGGCTCGGCGTGAAGGAGGTCTGGATCTTCCGCGAAGGCCGATTTCAGATCTACACCTTGCAGGATGAGCAGTACCGGTTGATCGAGGCGAGCGCGCTGGTGCCCGGTCTCGATTTCGCCGCGATGGAGGAGCTGGTGAAGATCTCCGACCAGCACGCGGCCGTGAAGGCGTTTCGAGATCGCCTGCGCTGATAGTTTCGGACGGCCGAACGCGCCTCGGCCCCCGCGCCCCGCCGCGCGATCTGGCCGCTACTCGAAACGCAATGCTTCGATCGGGTCCATCCGCGACGCGCGCCAGGCGGGGTAAAAGCCGAACACCACCCCGACCGCCGCCGAAAAACCGAAGCCCAGCGCGTAGCTTTGCCAGCCGAGCAAGGCCGGCCAGTCCATCGCGGAGGCGAGCATGCGCGCCGCCACCGTGCCGAGCGCCATGCCCAGCACGCCTCCGACGATCGTCAGCACCAAGGCTTCGATCAGGAACTGGCGCAGGATGTCTCCGCCCTTGGCCCCGACCGCCATGCGGATGCCAATCTCGCGGGTGCGCTCGGTCACCGNNAGCATGATGTTCATGATGCCGATTCCTCCCACCAGCAGCGAAACGGCGGCGATGCTGGCCAGCAAGGTCGTGATGGTCTTCGTAGTTTCCTCCGCCATCTGGCCGTACTCGGTCAAGTCGCGAATGATCGGGTCCTCCGGCTCGCCCTCGGCGGTGCGATGCCGCTGGCGCAGGAGCGCTTGCACCTCGGCCAGCGCGGGCTTGGTGGCGGTGGGCCCGGTCGCCGACAACAGGATCCGGTTGACCGCGTTCCCGGCCGGACCCGAGGAATTTTGCAGCTTGCGTCGCACCGTGGTGTACGGCATCAGCACGACGTCGTCCTGATCCTGGCCCATCTGGCTTTGCCCCTTGCGCGCCAGAACGCCCAGAACCTGGCACGACAGCGTCCGTACCCGTACGAACTGCCCCACCGGATCGTCGTCGCCGAAAAGTTGATCGACCACGCTGCGACCCAGCAGGCAGACCTTGGCGGCTGTGAGCACGTCCTGATTCGTGAACGCGTTGCCCGATTGCAGCGGCCAGGTGCGAATGTCCAGGTACTGGGGCGTCGTCCCGGTGATGCCCGTGGACCAGTTGGCTCCCCCGAAGACCACTTGCGCCTGCGTCTGAACCAGCGGCGCCACCCACCTGACGGCGGATGTGGTGCGCGCGATGGCGTCGACGTCTTCGTCGGTCAGGGCCGCCGAGGTTCCCGCCCCGCCGCGGGCGCCGGCCTGCTGGGTGGACCCCGGCTGCACGACCAGCATGTTCGCCCCCATGGATGCGATCTGTTCGGACACGCGAGCGTTCGCCCCGCGGCCGATCGCCACCATCGTGATGAAGGCGCCCACGCCGATGATGATGCCCAGCGTGGTGAGCAACGCGCGCATGCGATGACGGATGAATCCGCGCAGGGCCAGGCGCAACAGGGCGAAGATGCTCACGCCGGCCTCCGGCGCGCGGCATTCGCCGTATCGCTCGAGATGAGACCGTCGCGAAAGACGATCGCGCGTCCGGCGTACGCCGCCACGTCCGCCTCGTGAGTGACCATAACCACCGTGACGCCTCGCTGTTCGTTCAGGCGGACGAGCAGCCCCATGATCTCGTCGCTGGTGCGGGANNTTGAGGCCCGCGTACGACAGCGGCAATTCGACATTCTCGATCGCGGGCGTGCGCGGCAACAGATTGAATCCCTGGAACACGAACCCAATTTTGTGGCTGCGCAGCTCGGCGCGCTCGTCGCGAGACAACGCGCCGGCGTCCACGCCGTCAAGCACGTAGCGGCCGGCCGTGGGCCGGTCCAGGCATCCGATCATGTTCATCAGCGTCGATTTGCCCGAACCGGAGGGGCCCATCACCGCCACGAACTCCCCCCTTTCAATGGTCAAGCTGACCCCACGCAACGCGTGCACGACCACGTCGCCGAGATCATACGTGCGCGTCAGATTCGAAACCTCGATCAGAGGCATGTCGCGGCGGTCCTCAAAACATCCGCGGACCCCGACGGCCGCCCGCCGCCGGAGGAGCGGCTGCCCCGCCCGCGCGCGCCGCCCCACCGCCGAGATCCAGCACGACTTCGTCGCCCGCGCGCAGTTCCCCCCCGACGACCTCGGTGAATTCGTCGTCGGAGATCCCGGGTTTGAAGTTGACGGGAGCCACCTTGTCCCCGGCGGGCCGAAAGATGCGACCCCGGGTTCGCCCCCCCGCTCCCCCTTTCCCCGTCGATCGGCCACCGCCCTCGGCCGTGGCCATCGCCGGCGGACGACCGGCCGGCGTTCCGCCGGAAGCGGCGACCGGCGCCGGCGCCGTCGCCGTGAGTTGTCGATTCTCGGCCCCCGCGCCGGACGGTGGCCCCGTAGGTGCCGCGATGAGGTCGGTGCCCGGCCGGAACCGCAGGGCGGCGTTTGGCACCCGCAGGACGTCTTCCTTGCGCAGGGAAACCACCCGCACGGTGGCCGTCATCCCCGGCCGCAGCTTGCTGTCCGGGTTGTCAAAACGCACCACCGCGTCGTAGGTCACGACATTCTGCTGCACGTTCGGCTGCGACCGGATCTGGAAGATGCTGGCGTGAAACGTCTCGCCGGGATAGGCGTCGACGCTGAACGTCGCGTCCTGACCCTCGTGCACCTTGCCGACGTCCGCCTCGTCGATGGCGGCATGAACCTCCATGCGTGCCAGATCTTGCGCGATCGTGAACAGTACGGGCGCCTGCAACGACGCCGCCACGGTCTGGCCCACGTCAACCGACCGTTGCAGGACCGTGCCCGAGATCGGCGCCCGGATGGTGGTCCGCTCCAGATCCACGCGCGCCGCCCCCAGCGATGCGCGCGCCTGCGCCACCTTGGCCACGGCCTCGGCCTGATTCGCCACCGCCTGATCGTACTTCGAGCGCGCCAGATCGAGATCCGCGACGCCCAGGACCTGCCGCTTGACCAGAGCATCGGCCCGATCGCGTTCGAGCTTCGCCTGGCGGGCCGCGACTTCCAGGCCCGCGACGGAAGCCGAGGCCGCCTTCAGCGTCGCGTCGGCCTGCTGCAGCGCAGCCCTGAACCGCGTGGGGTCAATCTGGGCGATGATCTGTCCCTCGGTGACGCGGGAATTGAAGTCGGCACCCAGCTTGGCGATCACGCCCGAAACCTGGGAGCCCACCTGCACCGTGACCACGGCGCTCACGCTGCCGGTCGCGGTCACGGCCTGCTCCACGGGACCGCGATCCAGGCGCGCCGTCCGGAAGGAAATCGGCGGGTCGGCCGTCCCACGCTTGATGGCCCAGATGCCACCGCCGATCGCCAACGCACCGACCAACACCATCAAGGTTGATCGAACGGGGTGTCGGGGCATGGGCCGCGAAGCTAGCACGCCCGCGCCTCACCCGCCCGGTGAGCACATCGAACGCCCGCATGGAGTCCAATGCCGATGCGTCGCGAAAGACCCCGCAGCGGGGCGAAATGCCACGGTTTTGCGGCTCACTTGACACGAAAACGTCGCCCTATCCACATGGCATCGACCGTGCTATTGGTTCCGCAACCTTTCACACTCGGGGCGTTACGCAACACCCGAGTCCCGGCTGACCATCCCTGAAATTCCAAAATGGATGCAGCCCCGATTTACGCGAGGAGGATCGGATGACCGTATTGAAGATGCTGGCCGATGCGTTCCACGAGGGAGGATGGGGGATGTGGCCGATCCTCTTCCTCCTGATGATGACGGTCTCGATCGTCATCGAGCGCGCCGTCTACCTGCGCCGCTCGGTCATCGACAAGGAGAAGCTGGTCGGCCTGCTGCGCTCGCAGATCTCGGCGGGCAACATCCAGGGCGCCATCAAGGTGTGCGCCGGGAACTCCACGCCGCTCACCCGCATCGTTCAGTCCGGTCTGATGCGCGCCAACCGGAGTGACACCGAGATCGACGCCGCCATGGGTGAGTCGGCCCTGCGGGAGCTGCCCGCCCTCGAGAAGCGCACCCAGTACCTGGCCATGCTGGGGAACCTGGCGACGCTGGCCGGCTTGCTCGGCACCATCACCGGTCTCATCAAGTCCTTCGCGGGCGTGGCCGGCGTGGATCCCTCCCAGAAGGCGACCCTGCTCTCCAAGGGGATCTCGGAGGCCATGAACTGTACGGCCTTCGGACTGCTGACCGGAATCATCGGCCTCGCCACCTTCGCCTGGCTGAACGGCAAGACCCAGAACGCCCTCGACGACATCGCCGAGGTGAAGAAGAACGTTTCGAACATGTTGATGCAGGCCAAGGCCGCGCTCCGCGGCTAGCCGGCAAGCCGGCTGCGGATCCCCCATTCGAGCTTCGATTTTCGATTTTTTCGGTTCAAAGACCACAAGGAGACGACCATGTTTCTGATGGAGCACTTCAACGAAGGTGGCTGGGGCATGTACCCCATCCTGATTCTCTTCTTCCTGACCGTCGGCATCACCATCGATCGCTTCATGTACATCTCGAAGTCCAAGGTGGACACCGAGAAGCTGATGTCGCTGCTCAAATCCCAGATCGTCGCCGGTAACCTTCAGGGCGCCATCAACACCTGTCAGGCGAGCCCCTCGCCGGTCACCCGCATCATCGCGGCCGGTTTGCGCCGCGCCGGTGGCACCGACCACGACATCCAGCAGGGCATGGACGAGGAGGCCCTTCGTGAGCTGCCGAAGATCGAGAAGCGCACCGGCTACCTCTCGATGCTGGGAAACCTGGCGACGTTGGCCGGGTTGCTGGGAACCATCACCGGTCTCATCAAATCGTTCGCCGGTGTGGCCGGTGTCGATCCCTCGATGAAGGCGACCATGTTGTCGCGCGGTATCTCCGAGGCCATGAACTGCACGGCATTTGGCCTCGGCACCGGCATCTTGGGCCTGGCGACGTACGCCTGGCTGAACGGCATGACCCAGCACATCCTGGACGGGATCAATCAGGCCACGGTGGAAACGCTGAATCTGGTCGTCGCGGGCCAGCAGCAGGGCGGCCACGGGCAAGCCCCCCAGGGCCAGTACTAAGACCTCCTAGTCTTCTTTAAAGGAGGACCCACCCATGAGCGTTTCAGTCGATGAAGGTGGCAAGGGCGGAAAGAAATCCGTCAACGCCGACCTGAACCTGGTTCCATACATCGATCTTCTGACGTGTATGGTCGCCTTCCTGCTGATCACGGCGGTTTGGTCACAGCTCGCGCGCCTCGAAGCCCACCAAAAGGGCCAGGGGCAAGCGGGCGAGGACACGCCCCCCGAGAAGCAGCTGAAGCTGGTGGTGGTGGTCAACGACGAAGGCTTCAATGTCGTCGCGGACCAGGACCAGCAGCCGTTGCCCAAGAAGGGGACCGAATACGACTACGAGAAGCTCGCCGTCGAGCTGAAGAAGCTGAAGGACGCGCACCCGGACAAGACCGACATCCAGATCGCGTCCGAGGATCAGATCAAGTTCGAGATCTTGGTCAAGACCATGGACACCGCGCTGACCGCGCGTTTCCCGGACCTGTCGTTGATTGACGCCGGCGGCGCCGGAATCTGACGGAGATCACGCGATGCCCATCAAAGTACCCCACGCCCATCTCTACGACTCGGTCAAGCTGGAGGTCGCCAAGGCGAAGCTCGGCCACCTGGGTCGCAAGAGCCTCTACGCGCCGCTGAATCTGGTGGCGTACATCGACATGATGACGATGTTGGTCATCTTCCT
>PMNO01000675.1:0-1547 GCA_003161835.1 Myxococcales bacterium
TTTCTGGGTGAGAACAACACCGGCACCTACTATCGGGCGCAGGTTCGGGGCCTCGCCGTTCTGGAAGTGGACGTGACCCTGTGACGCTGGCCAAGGCGCGCGCGTGCATCGTCGTGGGCGTGTGGGCGCTCGGCGCCGTGACCTTGATGCCCGTCCTTCACGGTCGCGCGGAGCCCGTTGGCGCGCCCGCGTTTCCGCCAGGCGCGGCGATGCTTCGATTGGATCCTCCCGTAGGGCCATCTTCCCGCCGCGACGACGTACCGCGATCGCCGGTGGTTTATCCGGCCCCGTCGCTGCCGCTCACGTTCGATCACGGGCGTCACGCGCGGCGCGGGATTGGCTGCGACGTGTGCCATGGGGAGGCGGCACGCTCGGTGAGCTCCAAGGACAACCTGCTTCCAGGCGAGCAGGCCTGCCGCGCTTGCCACGCGATCGACCGGACGCAAGCCGCGAAGGTGGTGGCGCCCGGGCAACCCCCCGCGCGTTGCGATGCCTGTCACCCCACGCCTTCGGCGGCCGGCGGCGCGAGCATGCCGGGAACGTGGGCGCTGGAAATTCCCCGCGTCATCGTTCCGTCGCCAGCCTTGAAGTTCAACCACAAGCTGCACATCGATCGCGGGGCGTCCTGCGTGCTGTGCCATGCGGACGTGCCGAATGTGGCCCTGGCGACGACGGCGGATTTGCCCAGGATGGGCCTGTGCCTGGGGTGCCACGACGGACGGCAGGCCACGGCGCGTTGCGCTGCCTGTCACCCCACCCTGGCCGACGGACGCTTGCGCACCTCCTTTCCTTCAGGCCTGCTGATCCCCAGCGGATCACTGCGCGGATTCGACGCGCACACGCCGAGCTTTCGCACCCAACACAAGGCGGCTGCCCAGGATGCTCGGTACTGTTCGACCTGCCACAAGCAGAGCGAATGCACCGAATGTCATGCGGCGGGCGTCATCCGCCCCGTGGATTTCCACCCCGTCGACTACGCCACCTTGCACGCCGTCGATGCCCGGCGAAACATTCCCAACTGTTCGTCGTGTCACCGCAACCAGACGTTCTGTCTCGGGTGTCATCAGCGCTTGGGGGTGGCGCCCGATCCGGAGGGCGGACAGGCGGGCCGCCAGCCCAACAATCCATTCGGCACGGGCACGGGCGTCAAGCGATTTCATCCTCCTGGCTGGGTGAGGGATGAGGCCGGGGTCGTGCTGACCACGCCATCACCGGCCAGCCACGGCATCCAAGCCCGACGCAACCTGCGGGTGTGCGTGTCTTGCCACCGGGAGGAGAGTTGCCTCACCTGTCACTCGGCTGATCCGATGCGATCGATGGGTGTCAACCCGCATCCCCCGGGGTTTGGCAGCTCCGCGCCCTGCAAGGCCATGGCGTCGCGGAACGCGCGCGCTTGCCTCAAGTGTCACCAGGCAGGGTCGTCGGCATTGTCCTGCGATTGAACTTTACAAAACTTTACGCGGGCGCAACTTGCGCGCAACCGGCGGTCGTCAATCTAATCGAGGCGGGCGTTGATGCCGCGCCAAGGGTGACAGACTTCACCCGAC
>PMNO01000675.1:1552-2688 GCA_003161835.1 Myxococcales bacterium
GCCTTCATGCAGGAGAGAATGGATCACTTGCTGACGGCGGCGGGAGCATCTGACGCCCAGAAGGCGCAGATCAAGGCGATCTGGGAGCCGCTCCGCCCCCAGCTCAAGGGCTTGCACCAGCAGCAGGGCGATCTGCACCGCCAGCTGGGTGATGCCGTGGCAGCGCCCACCATCGACACCGCGCGCGTCGAGCAGCTGCGCCGGCAGTCGGTGCAAACGATGGACAAGATCTCGGCGTTGATGACCCAAGGAATGGTGGCGAGCGCTCAGGCGCTGACGCCCGACCAGCGCAAGCTCGTCTTGCAAAAGATGCGGGAGCATCGCGGCCATCACGGTCCGGGCGACCAGGACTAAGATGGCCTGGTTCAGCAGGGTGCGGGCATGGTCGCGCGCATCCTGATCATCGATGACGATACGCGGCTGGCAGAGATGCTGGCCGCGTACCTGCGTCCGCGCGGTTTCACGGTCGAGTGTCGATATGATGCCCGCACCGGAATGGTGGCCCTGGACGCGGGCGCGTTCGACGCCGTGATCCTGGACGTCATGTTGCCGGACATCGACGGGCTCGAGGTCTGCCGGCGCGTGCGCGCTCGTTCGGACGTGCCCATCCTCATGCTGACCGCGCGCGGGGATGCCACCGATCGCGTGGTGGGGCTGGAGCTGGGCGCNNAGTCTGCGCGTTCCCGCGGAATCCGCGGCCCCGTTGCGCTTTGGGGGCCTGACCATCGATCGGCAGGCGCGTCGGGTCTTCGTGGATGCCCGCCCCTGCGAATTGACCGGCCGCCAGTTCGATCTGCTCTTGCTTCTGGCCGAGCGCGCCGGGCGGGTGCAGAGCCGCGAACAGATCATGGAGGCGCTGGGGCAAGAGGGCTGGGACAGCGTCGATCGCAGCATCGACGTTCACATCTCGCGCATCCGGAGCAGCATCGAGGAGGATCCCAAGCACCCGCGCTTCGTGCGCACGATTCGCGGCGCGGGATACCTGTTTTCGCCTGCAACCGGAACCCACGCGGGCGACGCGCCCGCGCCGACCGCGGGTTCAAAACCCGGGACCGGGCCGAGCGAATGAAGAGGCGGCTGTATCTGCATCTTTATCTCGCCCTGTTGGCCAGCGCCCTGGTGTGCCTGTCCGTCGC
>PMNO01000675.1:2731-3399 GCA_003161835.1 Myxococcales bacterium
ATGGGACCGTTGCTGGTCACGCCGCTCGACGGCGGGGGATGGGCCGCCTTGCGTCCGCGTGCCCCTTATCGCCAGGTCCGGTTGCATCCCTTCTTCGCCACCCTGGCCATCTTGGCGCTGGTGATGGCGGTCGGGAGCTATCCCATCGCTCGGCGTGTCACGCGCCGTCTCGAGACCCTGGCTCGCACCGTCGAACGCTGGGGGCAAGGGGCGCTCGAGTCTCGAGTGGTGGTATCGGGAAACGACGAAGTGGCCACGCTGGCGGCGACGTTCAATCAGGCCGCCGAACGATTGGATGTTCTCCTCGGGCAGCAGAGGCAGATGCTGGCCAATGCGTCCCACGAGTTGCGATCGCCGCTCGCGCGATTGCGGATGGGCCTCGAGCTCATCGCCGACGAACCAGATCCGGCACGCCGGCAAGTCATGGTGCAGGACATCCATCGCGACATCGTCGAGCTCGACGCCCTGATCGAGGACGTCTTGTTGATGTCCCGCTCTGACGCCCGGGTTCCGCGGCGCAGTCTGGTCGCGGTGGATTTGCGCGCCCTGGTCGAGGAGGAGGCTGCGCGCACGGGGGCCGAGGTCGAGGCGCAAGGCCGCCCCACCATCGCGGGCGATCTGGTTCTGCTGCGCCACCTGGTTCGCAATCTCCTGGAAAATGCCCAGCA
>PMNO01000675.1:3436-3618 GCA_003161835.1 Myxococcales bacterium
GACGGCGGCAGCAGGTTCGAGGTCACCCTGCCGGTGCGCGCCTAGCTTCCGGTCCAGTATCGAATGCGGCCGGTGTCGCTGTGGACAAACTGCGAGTGGGGATAAAACCCGACGCCGCCGAGGCGCAACGATCGCACGAACAGCAGCAGCGAGCGCGTCGGCACGCCACGGATCCTGAAATC
>PMNO01000594.1 GCA_003161835.1 Myxococcales bacterium
TCTGAGCGCGCGATCTCCCACAAGGCCTCACGGGCTTCGGCATTGTCGGGGCTGCCCGCCAAGATCTTGCCGAATCGGGTGATGGCCCCTTCCACGTCCGAAAGCTCGTCCGCGAGCAGGCGCGCGGCGCGCACCGCGATGGCGTCGCGAACCGGCGGATCCGTCTGGACGGCGGCGCGCTGATCCAGGACCTCCAGAAGATCGGCGTGCTGGCCCTCGCGGGTCAGGATCCGGTCCAGAAATTCCAACGCCTCGACGTCGCCCGGCGCGATGTCCAGCACCGCCCGGAGCTGTCCCAGCGCCTCCTGGGGCTCCGTCAGGCGCTCGTCGTACAGGCGCGCGCATGTGAGGCGCATCAGCCTGAGGTTGAGGGGATCGGCCGTCAGCTCGATCTTGCGCTGCAGGACATCCGCCAGCTCGCGCCAGGCCTGGTTGGCGACGTACAGGCGCCCGAGCGCGTCCAGCGCGTCCAGATCTCGGTCGTCGATGTCCAGCACCGCGCGCCACGCCTCGATCGCGCGATCGCGCTGGCGCAACGATTGGTCATACAGGCCCGCGATGCGCTTGCCGATCTCCTTGCGATCGGCCGGATTCGTCACGACCTCGATGTGTTTCTCCAGCACCTCCGCGAGCTCAGGCAGCCGATTGCTCGCGGCGAGCAGGCGCTCGAGCGCGACAAAGGCGTCGATATCGTCGGGGCTAGCAGCGAGCGCTCGCCGCCACGCCTCGATGGCCTGCCCTGGGTCATGCAGCTGCAACTCGAGCACCGCCGCGGACGCGGCCCACAAACGCGTCTGCAGCTCAGGATCACCGGACAGATCCGCACCCTTCTGGAGGTTTTCAACCAGGGGGCCATACAACCGCGCCGATAGCGCCAGCGATTCCATATCGGCCAACGTATCGCTGTTGCCCACGTCCACCAGCCAGGCGCGAGCCCGGGTTTCGAACGCATTGTCCACCCGAGCCAGCTTCTGTTGCAGCTCGGCCACCTCACGCAACACCCGCACCCGTTCGACCCGATCCTCGATGCCCTCCAGCTGGGCCTCCAGGACGCCGACCAACGGGGACAAGTTGCCCGCGCGGCGATAGACCGGCTCCAGCACGGCCGCGACACGCGCGCGCTCCGCGGGGGCGGCCAGGTGAAGCTCGAGGGCAGCGATCGCCTCCTTGTGAGCGGGGCTCCGTTCCAGGACCTCCGCGTATCGTTCCACCGCCGCCGACGGATTCTCCAGCTTGCGTTCGAAGACCTCGGCCAGCCGCATCGCCATCGCGTCGCGATCCGCATTCTCCGTCGCGCGGGCGAGCTGCACCTCGAGATGATCGGCCAGGTCCTGCCACCGGTCGTGGGCGCGCAGCAGGCGTTCCACCGCGCTCGCGGCGGTCGGCACCGCGCGGTCATCGGGGTCTAGGTCGATGATCTCGCGCAGGGTCTGCAAGGCGCGATCGGGGTCGTCCAGGCGCTCTTCGTCGATCTGGGCGCTTCGGCGCAGGAGCGCCTTTTTGCCCTCCAGGTCCGTCGCGCGGCCCGCCTCCTCGTCCAGCAGCTCNNGCAGCTCGAGCCACTCTCCCCATCGTTCCAAAGCCCCCTCGAACAGAGCCGCGGTCTCGGCATCATCGGGTCGCGCGTCGTAGAGCCGGCGATAGAGCGTGCGCGCCTGGGCGCGGTCGTCCAGGCGAACGTCGAAAATCTCCGCGGCGCGGCGGACAATCTCAAGCACCGCGGGCGAATCCTCCAAGGAACTGGCCAGGGTGTCCGATAGCAAGGCGCCTACCTCCCGCCAGCGATCGAGCCGAGCGGCGAGACGCAACAGTTGCTCCAGGTTGATGCGCTCGCCGGGATTCTCCTGGAAGACCTTGCCGTACCATTTGAGAGCGCTGGCGTAGTCTTCCAGCTGTTCCTCGTACAAACGGGCAATCCGCTTGGTCAAGGCCAGGCGCTGGGCCGGATCGTCGACCTGCTGCAAGCGGATCTCGGCGATCCGAATCAACGCCGGCCAATCCTGGCGGCCCGCGTAGACCGGCTCCAGGAGCTCCGCCGCGATCCCGCGGACGATGGGATCCTCCAGCATGCTCTCCAACATCGTGATCGCGCCCGCATGGTCGGGATCGCCGCGCAACACGACCCGCAGCTGTTCGATCGCCGCGTCGGGATCACTCAGCCGGCCCGCCAGGAGCTCGGCCATGCGAAAGCGGAGGGCCAGCGCCACGGGCTCGGGCATGCGACGTTCCAGATCGCGCGCGATGAGCCGAACCAAATCGGACCAGCGCTCCTGTCGCGTGTAGAGGCGATCCAGGGCGGCAACGGCCTGGGGATTATCCCGCCCCAGCTCCAACACCCGTTCGAAGGCCGTGATGGCGTCGTCGGGGCGATTCAGCTTTTCCTCGGCCAGAGTCCCCAGCTGCGCGCGGGCCCGACGCTCGATCGCGGGATCGGCCGCCAGCTCCGCCTGGCGAAACAGCACCTCGTACAGCGCGTCCGTATCACCTTCGGCCCGATAGATCCCCTCCAAGGCCTCGAGCGCGGAGGCATCGTCGGGAACGCGGTCCAGGATGCGGCGGTAACTCTCCGCCGCGAGCTTGTTGTCACCCGCGCGGGCCGCGCCCTGCGCGATCGAGCGGTCCAGCCGCTGCTTGGTGGTTTCGTCCAGAACGTCCGGCGCTATCTCGCGATAAAGGGCGATGACCTCGGCCGCGCGTGCCGGCGTCGGCCCGACCAGCCGCTCATAGGTATCCAGCAAACCGACCAGCTGCGGCTCACCGAGCGCATCCCGAATCGCGCGGGCCACCGTGCGCGCGGCCGCCTCCGGATCGTTTAGCCGTTCCTCTTGCAGCGTCGCCAGACGCATCAAGGTTCCGATGCGGGTCCGCGGATCGCTTTCGGTTTCGACGTAGATTTGCAGCACGCCAGCAAGCTCGGCAAAACGCCCGGCGCCCTCGTACATCGTTTCCAGGGCCTCGGCCGCGCCCAACCGTAGCGACTCCGCGCTGTCGCCGCCGCCCCCGTCACCGCCAGGCTGGCCCCCCGCATGCAGCATGCGCTCCAGGGCCGCGATCGCGGCCGGATCCCCGGGCGCCAGGGTCAGGATCTCGCGCCAGCGGGACAGCGCCTCGCCCGGATTCGCGAGCGGCCCGCCCGAAAGCTCGGCGATGCGTCGCAAGACCTCCACGCGCGCCACGACATCCTGCCGCGTGGCCCCTTCGCGCTTGATCAGAGTCAGCCGGCGCTCCAAAATTTCCAACCGGTCGGGGTGTCGCCCCTGCTGCTCGTACAGACGGGCCAGGGTGTCGAGGGCGCCCAAATCCTCGGGGCTCTCGTCCAGAATCGCGAGGTTCGCGGCGATGGCCTCCTCGGGATCGTGGATGTCCAGTTCCAGCACCGTCGCGATCTGGCGCCACAACGTCCGCCGCGTGCCCACGTCGTCCGCCAGATCGATCCGGCGGCGCAATATCTCGATCCGCGCTCGTGCCTGCCCGCCTTGCTGGAAGATCCGCTCCAACTGATCCAGCGCGGCGGCGCTCGCCGGATCGAGTTCCAGAATCGATCTCAGGGTGGTGACTGCAGCGTCGGTGTCGGCCAGAGCGGTTTCCTCCAGCTCCGCGATCCGGAACAAGACCGCGCGGCGCGCCTCCAGCGTTTCGGCCCACCCGACCTGCATCCGGAGAATTCTGACGAGAGCCGGGACATTTTCCGTCTCGGCGTAGAGCGCCTCCAACGCGTCGGCGGCAGGCTTGGTGGTGATCGGGTTCTCGGGATCGAGGTTCAGAACCATCTTCCAGGCGTCGATCGCGGCCCGGCGGTTCCCGAGCTTTCCCGCGTACAACCGCGCCGCGCGCGCCAATAGATCCGCCCGGCCCAGGAGGTCCGCGCCATCGCGGCGGAAGGCCAGCTCCTGATACACGTCGACCAGGTCCGTCCATCGGTCCATCGTCCCCGCCAACCGCTCGACCTCCGCCAGCGCTGTCCTGTGCGTGGGATCGGCCTTGAGGACCTCGCGCCAAGCCGACAAGGCCGCGATCGGCGCGTTGAGACGCGATTCGTGCAAGCCCGCGATGCGCGCCAGCAGAGCGGCGGCGGCGGCTCCGTCGCGGCCCTCGCGCTCGATACCGAGCGCCGCGACCAGTTCCTTCCAGGACTGGCTCGATTCATAAAGAGGGGCCAGCACCTCCGCGGCCCGGCGCCGGTGCGCCGAATCACCGAGAGCCGCTTCCAAGAGCTTGCGGGCGCCTTCGTGGGCGGGGTTGCTCCGGAGGATGGAGGTCAAGATGTCGATGGCCCCGTCGACGTCGGCGAACTTGTGAAATCGCAGCTCGGCGCGACGGAATTCCAGCTCGGACACCTCGCCATCGGCGGCGAAATGCAGCCGACGCTCCAACAACTGGTCGCGATCGCGCCACCGCTCTTGAGCGGCGTAGTGTCGATCCAGGGCCTTGTAGGCTCGTGGATCAGCCGGGTCCAGCTCCAGCATCTTCTCGTATGAGGAGATGGCGTGGGGCGCATCGTCGAGGACGGTCTCGTCGACCTCCGCAATCCGCGCCAACAACTCCATGCGCTCCGTCACATCAGCGACGCGATTCTGTCGTGTGTCCAGCAGGGCGCGCAGATCGTGCCAGCGCTCGCCGTCGCGATACAGGCGCCCGAGCGCCCGAAACGCTCCCGGATGCAGCGGCTCGCCCTCCAGAATCTCGCGATACACCTGCTGGGCATCCTCGGCGTTGCCCAGACGCAGCTCCAACAACTCGGCGACTTCCACCAGCAGTTCGCGGCGCAAGGCGGCCTCGGACGCTCCCGCGGCCGCAGCCCGCAAACGCTCCACCAATTCGGGAACTACCGCCAAGTCGCCCGCGAAACGGGCCAACATCTCGCGATTGGTGCGATTGGCGGGTGCCAATTGAAGCACCTGAAGAGCGGCCTGATAGGCCCCGGACGGGTTCTTGAGCGGGCCCGAATAAAGCGCGACCAGACGTTCGATCTTTGGGATCTTGTCTTCCGGGGATTGGGCCACCCCCGCCAGGATTTCCAGCGCCGCCGCCTGCTTGGCTGCGTTGTCGGTGCGCTGGTAGTAGGGGAGCGTCTGCGATGCGATCTCGACCTGCCAGACCGGCGCCCGGCTCGCCACCCGTTCCAGGCCCGCCACCGCGGCGGCGCTGAGGGGATTGGCGGTGAGAATCTCGCGATACGTGGCGAAGCTCGCGTCGAGATCTCCGATCCGGCTATCCTCGATTTCGCCGATTCGTAACAGCAGCTCTTCCCGCACGTCTCCGTGCTTGTCGGCGCCCGCGTCCTCGCCGGCGCGCGGACCGCGCAGCGCGAGCTCTCGACGTAGCGCCTCGACCAGGGCCGGCCACGCCTGGCGCGCTTCGAGAATCTTCGCGAGGGCGCGCAAGGCCCGCAAGGCGGTCTCCGACGTCGGATCCAGATCGGCGATCGCCTCGTAGGTGCGCGCCGCCGCTTCCAGATCGCTCGATTTGTCCTCCTCGATCTGGGCAATCCGGAACAACAGCTTGGCCCGTTCGGCTTTGTCCGCCATCCGCGCGGCGCGACCGTGAAGTAGGATCGCGAGATCCGGCCATGCCTGGACCTGAGTGAGGATGAGCTCCAGGGTACTTTGCGCCTCGGCATCCCCCGGATCGCCCACCAGAAGGGCCTCCGCGAACGCGCGCGCCTCGACGGGTCGATGCAATTTCGACGACGCGATCCGGAGCGACCGGCGCAATAGAACGCGCCGCTCCGGCGATTCCCCGGTCGCGGAGGATGCCACCGCGGCCAGCCGCCTGGCGTACAGACCGGCGACCACGTTCCACTCGTCGGCCTCTCCCGCCAGACGTTCGAGCTCCAGGACAATCGCCTCGTCGGTGGGAGCGGCCTCGAAGCAGCGCGCGGCCCACTGAAATGCGAGGCCCTTGGACCCCATGCGCTGTTCGGCGATCTGGCGCGCGTCCTTCAAGAGCGTCAGGCGTGCGTCGCTGTCCAGCTCCGATGCGACCAGAACGCCGTTGGCATCCGAGCCCTTGCCTAACAGGATTTCGTAGGTGGCCAGGAGCCGCGGCCATTTCTGCGCCGCGCGGTAGAGCGGCACGAGAGCCTCGGCGGCCCGCATGTTGGTCGGGTCGGCCGCCAAGATGCGTTCGTACGCCTTGAGCGCACGCTCCGGCTGCTTGAGCTTGTCGAGCGCGAGCTGGGCGACACGGCCCAGCATCCGCGTGCGCGCGATGGGATCCGGCGTGCGGTCCGCCAGGGTCGTCAACGTGTCGCACAACTCCTCGTAGTTGCCTTGACCGGCGAACAGCTGCTCCAAGGCCTCGAAATCGCCGGCCTGGGCGTAGATCTCTCGCAGCGCGCGCAGGGCGCGGGTGTTTTGCGGTTGCAAGGACTGCACGCGCTGAAACACCGCGATCGCGGCGTCGGCGGCTCCCAACTTCTCGTAGAGCAGGACGCCCCGGCGCTCGAGGAGGGCGGCCTCGGCGGCGGGATCCTTTGGTGTCGCCAACCGTTGCCGTTCCAGGATCTCCGCCAGGGCCGGCCAGCGCCGCTCGCGATCGTACAGGGCCACCAAGCTCGAGAGGGCCTCGGCGTCAGCGTCGTCGATCGCGAGGACCATGTTCCACAGATTGATGGCCTCCTTCACGTCACCGAGGCGTTCGGACGCGATCCGCGCCGATTCCGCCAGGCGCGCGCGCCGCTCGACGGGCGTCAGGAGGGCCGCCTCGCGCCGGGTCAGATCGACCAGCGCCCGCCAGGTGCGACCGCGGGTATAGATGTCTCGCAATCGCGCCCGCGCGTCGGCGTCCGTCCGATCGACATCGAGAATCTTCTCGAGGCTGAGGACGGCGTTCTGGGGTTTGGCCAGCTTGTCCATCCAGAGCGCGGCGATGCGGCGGTGAAGAGCGCCGCGCTCCGACGGGACTACCGCATTGTCGGCCTGGCGGCTCAAGATGCCGATCAGATCGCTCCAGCGGCCCTGCGCTTCATAGCGCGACGCCAGGGCGGCCAGCGCCTGCGGGTGGCGCGGATTGATCTGCAGCACCGCCAGGTAGGTGTTGACGACCATCACCTCGAGGTTCAGGCGGTCGCGATAGATCTCGGCGATCTCCAGCGTGCGTCCGATCCGCTCCTCCTTGGCGCTCTCGGGCATCGCTTCCAGATCGTCCTTCAGCAGATCCAGCAGGGCGTTCCACTTCTGGGTCTTGAAGTAGAGGCGGCGCAAGGCATCCACCGCCTCCGGCAGGTGTGGCTTGAGCCGCAGCAACCCCTTCCAGATGTCGATCACCTTTTCGACATTTTGCGGGCGAGATTCCGCCGCCTTGGCCATGTCGATCCCGATCGCGATCCGGCGCTCCGGATCGGTCTCGGCCTTCTGCGCCCCCGCCAGCACCGCCAGCAATTGCGGCAGCTCCTCGGGACGGCCGTGAAATTCGCGGTAGAACTCGACCATCGCGCGATTCGCCGGATCCAGCCGGCGCACCTTGCGAAACTGCAGCTCCGCCGCGGCGGATTGGCCCAGCTTCTTCCACAGCAGGGTGCCCAGCTGCATCAGGAGCGGAGCGTCCGCCTCGCCCCGCTTGGAACGAGACGACAGCTCCAGCACCTTGGCCAGCTCGGGCCAATCCCGCTTCTCGGTCAAGGCCGCGACCACGGGACGCAACGCCTTCGCCTCGCCGGGAGTCGCCTCGAGGGCCTTGCGAAAGTGCGCCAGCGCCTCGTCGGTCTTGCCTAGTTTTTGCGACACCTCGGCCACCGCGAGCTCGGCCTGGGATCGCTCCTCGCGGCTTTGCGCCAACGCGGCCCGGCTTCCCAGCAACACGAGCAATTCATCGGGGCGGTTGCGCTGGCGCAACAGCCGCTCCAGATGCTGGCTCGCGCGACGATTCTTGGCGTCGAGGGCCAGACTCCGGCGCAGATAGGATTCTCCGTCGGAGGCGTCGGGCTGGTACTTCAGGTACATCTCGGCCACCGACCCGAACAAGCTGGACGCCATCTGAGGATCGGTCGCGTCCTCGGCCTGCTTCAAGTAGCGGGCGGCGATGGGCTGCCAGTTGGAGCCGATCAACGACATCTGGGACAGCGCCTCCGCCGACGCGGCGTGCTCCGGCATAGTCTCCAGAGCGGCGCGCAGGCAGGACCGTGCCTCGTCGTCGCGCAACAATTCGTCGGCGAGAATGCGGCCCTTTTCGTGCAAAAGATCGGCGCGACGGGACCTGTCGGTGGTCCACGGCAGCTCGAGATCGATGAGCTGCACGCACAGCTCGAAGTCGCCCCGCTCGCGATGCCAGCGGCGCGCATCGGCCAACGCGCGGGCCAACGCATCGGGATCCACCCCGGTGCCGTTGCCGGGTTTCAGCCCCTTGAGCGCGCTCAGCGCGTGAGCATTGTCGGGATCAATTTGAAGAGTGGCTAGTGCTGTCGAAATATCTGTTTCCATTGGGATTTGCTTAAAGCGTGAGGACTATAGTCCCCAAGGTTCCATCGGTTCAAGCCACCCCGTAGGGCCGCCGTACCACGGATCGGGGATAGGTGGTGAATACTGTCGCCCGTGTTGCTCCGCTCCGCCCCGACCTCCCCCTCCAATCACCCTGGCCCGCACCCCAGCGCGTCAGCGGCCATCGCGCGCGCGCAACGCCTCTCCATTCGAGCTCGCCTGAAGGGCGAGGTTGGGTTGCTGATGCTCGGTGGCGTGTGTCTGGCGGGCACCAACGCGCTCGGGATGACGATTCCCTGGCTCTTGAAGTCGGCGGTCGATGCGCTGCGCGCGCTGCACCCGGAGGCCGCGACGGTCCGGGAGGCCGCCGCCGCCGCGTTCAGAGTGGTCGCGCGCGATGCGGGTTGGATCGCGCTGGCGGCCATCGGCCAGGCAGCCATCCGGACGGTATCGCGGGTCTTGATCTTCAACGCCGGGCGGAACATCGAATTCGGCCTGCGCCGTGATCTCTTCCGACATCTGTGTCGCCTGGATCCTGGCTTTTACCGCCGGAACGCCACCGGCGATGTCATGTCCCGCATGACCAACGATCTGTCCGCGGTGCGCATGTTGTTCGGGCCGGGGATCTTGAATGTCGCCAACACCCTGATGGTGTACACGGTGGGGATCTGGCTGCTCACGCATCTCAACCCGCGCTTGACGGTGATCGCGCTCGTGCCCTACCCGGCCCTGATCTTCGCGGCGCGCCTGTGGAGCCGGCGCATTTACAGCTCCAGCCGCGCGATGCAGGAACAGTTGGGAACGCTCTCGACCACGCTGCAAGAGGACCTGGCCGGTATCGCGGTGGTGAAGAACTATTGCCTGGAAAGCCAGCGGCAGGCGGGATTCGCGCGACAGAGCCAGGTCTACCTGGATTGCGCGCTGTCGCTCGCACGCACGCGCGGCAGCCTGACGCCGCTGTTCGCGGTCATCGGCGCGATGGGAACCTTGATCGTCTTGTGGGCTGGCGGACGTGAAGTGATCGCGGGGCGGATGACCCTGGGGGCGCTGGTGGCGTTCAACGCGTATCTGGCTTACCTCTCGTTTCCCACCATCGCGCTCGGCTGGATTCTGGCGGTGTGGCAGCGCGGTCTCGCGGCGTGGGTGCGCGTGCGCGATCTGTTGGCCACCGAACCCGCCATCACGGATCCCGCCACCGATTTCCCGGCGAATTCCGGCGCGCAATCCAGCGCCCCGCCCGCACCCACGCCTACTCGTCCGGCGCCATCGGAGGCACCGGCGGCGGCATCCTTGCGCATCCGCGCGCTGTCCTGGGCACAGGACGATCGCACGATCCTGGATCGGGTGTCGCTGGAGATCCCCGCCGGGGGCACCCTGGCCATCGTCGGTCCGACGGGCTCCGGAAAGACCACGCTCGTGGATGCGGTTCCACGCCTGTGGAACGTGCCGCCCGGCACGGTCTTCGTCGGCGATAGGGATGTCCACGATCTGCCGCTCGCCTCGCTCCGCTCGATGATCGGATACGCGCCCCAGGAGGCGTTCTTGTTTTCGGCCAGCGTCAGCGAAAACGTGGCGTTCGGTATTCCGGCCGGTGTCCCGCTCGAGGAGCGGACGGAGCGAGTTGCCAACGCCGTGCTGGCGGCCGGCCTCGGCCCCGACCTGGCCATCTTGCCCCACGGGATCGATACCGTGGTCGGCGAGCGTGGCATCACGCTATCGGGCGGGCAACGGCAGCGGGTGGCCCTGGCCCGCGCGCTCGCGACCTCCCCGCGCATCTTGATTCTCGACGATTCGCTGTCGTCGGTCGATGCCCAGACGGAACGAGACATCCTGTCGCGGCTGCGGCCGATCCTGCGCGGGCGCACCTCGATCCTGGTGTCGCACCGGGTCGCGGCGGTGCGCGAGGCGGACCAGATCGTGGTGCTGGACGCAGGCCGCATCGCCGAGCGCGGGACCCACGACGAACTGCTGGCGCTGCAGGGGGTCTACGCCACGCTGTATCGGGAACAGCTGGCAGCCGAAGCCCTCGGGAGCGACCC